>JAZORN010000014.1:0-29862 GCA_045656645.1 Clostridia bacterium
ACAGATTATGTGCGGTCTGTTCATAACATCATAACCTTTCTGATTTTATTTTAATCTGTAATGCCCTTAATAACCTTTCTTTCCCTTAAATATTACCACTTTTTAAGGGAAAAGTCAAAGAATCAAGCAAATTTACCCTTATTTATTGTTTGTTTTCAAGGTAAAGTTATTTTCGCCTTAAAAGAGAAAGCCAATGCAAAATCGCATTGGCTGAAATTATTTAAGCTCTAATATTTTCTCTTTAATTCTATTGGCGGTCTTGATAAATTCCTCATCGCTTTTACCCGTGGGATCATCAAGTCCGAAGTCTATACGCTCTTTGCAAGGGATATTCGGGCAACTGACATTGCACCCCATGGTGATAACAATATCAGGTGTAGGAACATCCGAAATCAGTTTTGAATACTGACTCGACATATCAATGTCGAAATACTCTTTCATAATCCGCACCGCATCTTGATTTATCTGTGGTTTTGTTTCTGTCCCTGCTGAATAGCAGTCGTACTTTTCTGAAAGATACGCTTTTCCAAAAGCTTCTGCCATCTGACTTCGACAAGAATTATGAACACATATAAATGCTATTTTCTTTTTCATAGATACTTTTCCACCTCTGATGGCTTTAAGAGCTTGCCTTGCGAAACAACCTTTTCATTCACCACTAAAACAGGCATACTCATAGCTCCGTATTGCATCACTTTTTCCATATCTGTGATGTATTCGACTTCGATGTCAAGACCTTTATTTTGCACTGCCTTTTTTGTGTTTTCATATTGCTTGTGGCAAGTTTGACATCCTGCACCCAGCACCTTTACAGAATTGATTACTGCCGAACAACCGCAATCACATTTTCTCTTTCTACCAAATCCAAACATAACAGACCTCCTAAATAATAATATTTTGTATCGCATTAAAGAAATATCCGACAAGGATAATTCCAACTGTACATATCGCAATAAATATTCCAAGCAGTTTCGGTTTGACTGCTTTACGGAGCATAATTATTGACGGAAGTGACAGAGTGGTTACGCCCATCATAAATGATAAAACCACACCAAGCTGTGCACCTTTTGCAAGCAGAGCTTCAGCAATCGGGATTGTACCGAAGATGTCGGCGTACATTGGCACACCTGCAACAGTAGCTATAACAACTCCCAATGGATTACCACTGCCAAGAACTTTTACAATAATATCCTCAGGTATCCAATTATGAATTATCGCACCTATGCCGACACCTACAAGGACATAAGGAAACACTTTCTTTGCAGTTCCCAACACCTGTTCCCAAGCATACTTTATACGATCCTTGAAATACAATTCATCTTGCGGAACATCAAACGATTTGCCTTGTCTTATATATTCTTCGACTTGATTTTCAAGATGTAATTTTTCAATCAGCGTACCTCCTATGATAGCGATAATAAGACCGACTACAACATATGTAACTGCAACTTTCCACCCGAAAATACTCATAAGCAAAACAAGCGAGCCCAAATCAACCATAGGCGAAGAAATAAGGAACGAAAATGTTACTCCAAGCGGAAGTCCTGCACTTGTAAAACCAATAAACAAAGGAATTGATGAGCAAGAGCAAAACGGGGTTACAGTTCCTAAAAGTGCCGCAACCGTATTTGCACCAATGCCGTGAAATCTGCCAAGTATGCGTTTGCTTCTTTCTGGGGGAAAATAACTTTGAATGTATGAGATAATCAGAATTAAGACACCTAAAAGCACCATAATCTTAATTGTATCATATAAAAAGAACTGAACACTACCACCAATTCTGCCACCCACATCAAGACCGAATGCTGACAGAATATTTCCTATCAGCTCATTTAACCATTTCATACCCAAGACTTGATTTTGAAAAAAGTCCCATGCTGCTTTTATTACTTCCATAGAAAAACCTCCTCAAATAGAAAAACATCTATGTGTAGTTGTTTTTGTAAGCCGTGGCTTATTCGCATCACGGCTTTTGTATTACTTTATTTTTGTTAACTCTTGCAACATTTCCGATGCAATCTTTGCACCTTCTTCTGATATGGAGTAATGTGTCCATTTACCTTCTTTTCTGCCGACTACAACGCCTGAATCACAGAGAATTTTCATATGGTGTGAAAGCGTGGGCTGTGTTACTTCAAGTGTATCAAGTAATTTGCAGGCACACTTTTCGCCTGTACTCAGCATTTTAAGAATTTTAATTCTGTTTTCATCACAAAATGCCTTAAATATTTCAGCAATTTTTGTATCATTCATTTCCAAGTAAATCACCTCACATAGATAATCATCTATATATATTATATGCGACACATAGAAAAATGTCAATATGTTTTATTGAAATATTTTATCTAACATTTTTCTAGCACTTTTCTAGCGAAAACCCAAAAAATGCATCAAAAAGTGGCAATACGAAATTTTAGAGAACAGTAAAGGCTTTGAAGGAATTTAACCCCTCAAAGCCTTGATTTTATGCGGTTTTTATCGCTTTTTAAGTTCCTTTAACTTCCGCTAATTTACTCTATCTAAAAAGAGTGTCTAGGAGCTCGAAATGCGTTTGCCTTAACGGGCACGTGGGTTCGAATCCCACCTTCTCCGCCAGTGCTTATGCGGGTTTGCAGGTTTGCGAACCCGCATTTATATTGCTCAAATTTGCCTTGATTTGCCCTAATTTGATTCTTCAACTGCACCATAGATTATTTTCTCCATTTTTTTGGCTGCAGGTATCTTATCTTCGCAATCAAGATGAGAATAAATATTTATTGCTTGCAAGGTTGATTTGATACCATTGTATTCATTTTACCAATTCATAGGGCCAATCTATGATACCGCCAAACTCTTTTACGTTGGTATAACCAAGCTTTGAAAGGCTTTCAGCTGCAATTTTACTGCGTCTGCCGGACCTGCAATATACAAGGATTTGTTTGTTCTTATCGGGGAGAAGTTCCTCTGCCTTGTTCTCAATCTGGGTGTATGGGATTAAAATTGCATTGGGAATGTGCGAGGCATCATACTCGTCTTGTTCCCTTACGTCAAGAATTACGAAATCTCCGCCCAAATCCATTATTTTCTTTGCTTCCTCTGCGGTAATTTGTTCATACATTGCTTTTTCTCCTTTTTCAGAAATTATAATAGAAGTCGGTCCGTCTGCGCCACCGATAATTCCTATAGAGCTATCGTTTCCGCAGGCAGAGAACAGTATGCACAAAAGAAGTGATATAATATATAATGTTTTCTTCATAGGTTTCACCTTCAGATTTTTATTTCAAACAGGCCGTGGGTGTTGCAGTAATAGTACAGTTTCCCGCCACGCATCTGCCCGAATCGCACTTCTGCATCCTGCTCGGGGTAAAGCTTTACTGTAAGCACTCTGTCAAAGCGGACATATGATACAAAGGAAATGTAATGCTCCTTTGTCATAGGGTGGGAAAATGTAATATAATAATCGTCCTCAATCTTTTGGACATTTAATTTGTGATCCTCATCCGCTTCCTTTGCTGTCAGCGGAGAAAGTTTTCTGCCGCAACAGACAATTTCTGCTTTTCCTGTGCTTGTAAGTATATTTCCGCACTTTTCACAAACATAAAATTTTGTTCTTTTCACGTTACCTACCTCCGGTTTGATTTGTGGCATTTCACCCTCAAGAAGCTTTGTTATATCAACCTGAAAAATTTGTGAAAGCCCTGAAATAAGACTTATATCAGGAAAACCATGCCCCGTTTCCCATTTTGAAACGGTCTTGGCGCAGATGCCTAAACTGTCTGCCACATTCTTTTGCGTAAGTCCTTTTTCCCGTCTTAGTTGAGCAATCAGTTTCCCTGTTTTCGTTAAATCCATTTTTTTCACCTCGCAGAGGTTAGTTTATATCTGATGCGGAAAAATTTCAATCCACTATCCGTTTACTTTAATATTAGCATATATTTAAAATGTTTTCAACTTAAAAGTATTGATTGAAATTATAAATAAAATCTGCTATACTTAGGATATACATAAAAAGGAGAGATATATATGCCGTATATTGCGATTAAAGCTTATCCGAAGGATGAGGAAATCAAGAAAAAAGTGGTTTCCGAAATCAACGAAGTATTTTTAAAATACTGGGGTTGTCCCAAAGAAGCGATTTCAATTTCAATTGAAGAAATTGCCCCTGAGGAGTGGGAGGCAAAGATGGTAAACGGAGAAATCAAAGAAAACCTTGATAAAATGATGATTTTGTCAGGAGAAAAAGTATGAGGATACAGTTATCAGACCACTTTACATATAAAAAGCTGATAAGATTTACCATGCCATCCATAATAATGATGATTTTCACCTCAATCTACGGTGTTGTAGATGGCTTTTTCGTATCTAATATAGTAGGTAAAACACCTTTTGCGGCTGTGAATTTTATTATGCCCGTGCTTATGATTTTAGGTGCTTTCGGATTTATGTTCGGTACAGGGGGAAGTGCCCTTATTGCAAAGACAATAGGGGAGGGGGAGCGTGAAAAAGCGAACAGAATTTTTTCGCTGCTTGTTTATATTACACTTATACTTTCGGTATTCCTTTCAGTAGTAAGTATTATATTTATGCCGCAGATTGCAAAAGCTCTTGGGGCAGAGGGGCAGATGCTCAGCGACTGTATACTGTATGCAAGGTTAATCCTTCTGGCTCTTCCGTTTTATATGCTTCAGTTTGAGTTTCAGAGTTTTTTCGTTGTAGCAGAAAAGCCTAAGCTTGGGCTTTATGTAACTGTTGCGTCAGGTGTTGCCAATATGGTGCTTGATGCTCTTTTTATGGCGGTTTTCAGATGGGGACTTGCAGGGGCGGCTTCTGCAACAGCTATTAGTCAGGTGATTGGCGGTATTATCCCCCTTGTATATTTTGGCAGGGAGAATACGAGCCTGCTGAGGTTTACTAAAACAAAGTATGATGGCAGAGCGCTTTTGAAAACCTGCACCAATGGTTCGTCGGAGCTTATGAGTAATATATCGATGTCACTTGTCAGTATGCTTTATAATATTCAGCTTTTAAAATACGCAGGAGAGAACGGTATTGCAGCATACGGAGTGCTGATGTATGTGAACTTTACGTTTCTTGCCGCATTTATCGGCTACAGTGTGGGAAGTGCACCTGTTATAAGCTATCATTACGGGGCACAAAATCACGCAGAGCTTAAAAATCTGCGCAGAAAAAGCACTGTTATCATAGCAGTTTTTGCTTTGTTAATGTTTGTTATGGCAGAGATTTTTGCGTATCCTCTTTCATACGTTTTTGTAGGATATGATAAGGTATTGATGAGTATGACATTAAGAGGGTTTCTGATATTCTCTTTTTCGTTTCTGTTTGCAGGCTTTGCTATATTCGGGTCAGGATTTTTCACTGCACTCAATGACGGACTTACCTCTGCAGTTATATCGTTTTTGAGAACTATAATTTTTCAGGTAGCTGCAGTTTTGTTATTGCCGCTGATATGGGAACTTGACGGAATATGGATTTCCATTGTTGTTGCGGAAGTAATGGCAGTTATAATAACGAAAGTGTTTATGGCGGCAAAGCAGAAGAGATATAAATATTAAATATGACATAATGAAGTACCTCCTGAATATAATTTTACAAAAATTATATTCAGGAGGTACTTTATGAAAAGAGTATTGTCACACTGGCAGTTTGCAGGGTTTGTATTTACGGGAATAGCAGGCGTAATACTGCATTTTCTTTATGACTGGACGGGGGAAAGTGCATTTGTTGCACCGTTTTCAGCAGTGAATGAGTCGATATGGGAGCATATGAAAATACTGTTTTTCCCGCTCTTTATTTTTGCTTTTATAGAAAACCATTGTATCGGAAAAGATTATAATAATTTCTGGTGCGTGAAGCTTTTTGGTACGTGTATTTCTATAGCGTCAGTTCCAATTTTATACTATACCCTGAATGGGGCGTTTGGACCTATGCCAGATTGGGTTAATATTGCAATTTACTATATAAGTGCGGCACTTTGCTACATACTGGAGGTATGGCTTTTTAATAAAAACAAAATGCCGTGTAATGCACCGAAGGCGAGAGTACTTCTTTGGGTAATAGCATTTGTATTCGTGTTTTTTACATTTTTTCCTCCGATATTTCCGCTTTTTAAAGACCCTGTAAGCGGAATGTACGGGATAGCAAGATAAAGCATAGTTATTCCTGACTTCCCAGCATAATGCTGATGCGCCGTGAGGAGCCGTCACGCTTGAAATCAACGGTTATTGTTTCCCCGCTTTGACGTTTGTATAACTCTTCACGCAAGGCAAGCATCGTATTTACGGGAACGAAGTTGATTGCCGTTATAATATCTCCGTATCTTATCCCTGCAGAAAAGGCAGGTCCCTGACTGTCAAGCTTTGCAACGAAAAGCCCGTTTTCAATATCGGAGGATTGTCCTAAATACCTTGCGGCAGCCGGAGTATAGGCATAAAGACCGAGGTAGGGTGTATGGAACTGCCCGACATTACGAAGCCTCTCAATTATAGGAGTGCATATATTTATGGGAACGGCAAAGCCCATTCCTTCGGCAGTACTTACCTTTATTGTGTTTATACCGATAATCTCGCCGCTGCTGTTAAGAAGCGGTCCTCCGCTGTTTCCCGGGTTTATGGATGCATCTGTCTGTATAAGGTCCTCCATATAAAAGGACTCACCGTTATCATTTTCAATATTAATGCTTCTGCCGACAGCACTTATTATTCCTGCGGTGACAGTGCGTTCAAACTGCATACTGAGAGGATTACCTATAGCAACAACACTTTCTCCGACACGCACCTTTTTAGCATCGCCTAATTTTGAAGAGGAGTAGCCTTTGCCGTCTATTTTGACAACGGCAAGGTCAAGGGCACTGTTACTCCACACGGTTTTTCCTTCGGTGGTTTTTCCGTTGTGCAATGTTACAACTATGCGGGAGGGGCGTGCGCCTATTACGTGATGGTTTGTTATTATATATCCGTCATCGCTTACCATAACACCGCTTCCCATATACCAGGAGGTTTCACTGTCAGAGGTTTTGGCAGGGTCGGCACTTGATATTCCTACGACACTTTTTAATGCGTTTTCAAGCATATCTTCCCTTGAAAGCAGAAGTGGAGCAGTACCATATATGTCAAAATCACTCTTTACAGAAAGGGGAGAGGCATTAAGTCCGTTATCCTGTTCTTTTTTACTTCCGATAAGTGAATATGTGCTGCCAAATCCTATTAAAACAACAGCTATAATAATTGTGCAGATTAAAACTGCAACAAACTTTCTGAGCACACCCTTCATATAAAAAATCTCCTCTCGAAAACATCTTAGTAATATGTTTTCCAAAAGAGGAGATTTTATTGTAAATTTTATGAAATTTCAGTAAGAAGTGCTATTGCACGTGCCTCAATACCCTCGCCACGGCCTGTAAATCCCATATGCTCGTTTGATTTTGCCTTAACACTGACACGAGAGAGGTCAATATCCATTGCCTTTGCAAGATTTTTCCGCATAGTTTCAATAAAGGGAGCCATTTTAGGAGCCTGGGCAATAATTGTTGTATCAATATTACCGATTTCAAACCCTGTCTGACGAACTTTCTGTGCTGCCTTTTCAAGAAGGAGCATACTTGATATACCCCGAAATCTTTCGTCGCTATCAGGGAAGTGTGTGCCTATGTCACCAAGAGCAGCCGCACCAAAGAGAGCGTCTATAACTGCGTGAATAAGAACATCTGCATCACTGTGCCCTAAAAGCCCTTTTTCATAGTCAATATGTGTGCCACCGATTATAAGGTCGCGCCCCGAAGTTAAGCGATGTGTGTCAAACCCCGTTCCTATTCTCATAGAAGATTGCCCCTTTCTTCCTTCTCTGTCAAGAAGTATCTGACGTGCCGTCAGAATATCCTCGGGTGTAGTAAGCTTGATGTTTTCATAACTGCCCGAAACGGTTTTAATCTTCAGTCCTGATTTTTCAGCAACGGCACAGTCATCGGTTTCCCCGTAACCGTATTTTTCATAAGCTTTTTTTATAAGCTCTTTATTAAAGCCTTGGGGAGTTTGTATAGCACCGCAGAGGGAACGCTCGACAGTGGATGAAATCATTCCGTCAGATGTAAGCTTTTTAATTGTGTCCTTTGGTGTAACAACGGGAGCACTGCCACCATATAAAATACACGCATCAAGTGTGGATTTTATAATATCTTCTGTTATAAGGGCACGTGCACCGTCGTGTATCATTACAAATTCACTTTCTGCACACAAGATGCCTGAAAAGGAGCTTTCCCCGCGTGTGTTTCCACCCTTAACTATTTTTACGCTAAGGTTATGTAATTTCATTTCCTCATCAAGAATATTCATATTTTTTTCTGAGGACACAAGAATAATTTCATCAAAAAAACCGCATTCGGAAAATACATTTACGGTGCGTGCAATTACACTCATCCCCAAAAGGGGGAGGAGCATTTTATCACTTTTCATTCTGGTGGAATTTCCTGCGGCAACAATTATTGCCGCGACAGTGTGATTATTATACATAATTTTTCATTCTCCCAAAAGGGGGATAGGAAAAAATGCTTCAGAACGGACAAACTGAACCAACAAAGCCCATATATGGGCTTTGTTGGGTTACCCGAAGGCGTACGTGGGTACGTCGAGAGGTGAAGTTTGTTCGTAGCAAAAAGGCCTAAAACGAAGAAAAATCTAATAAAATTAGATTTTTCAACAAAAACAGAAATTTTTAATTTTTTGAACTAATTACATTCTATTTTTACCGCCTTTTTGCGGTCTGGACTTTTTTTACATCCCTTTAAATTTTTAACCTTCGCCCGCTGTAAGCTCCTCATCAATCATATCATAGAGCTGATTTTCAACAGTAGCGTGGTCAGTGCCTGTAGCAACTACAATCTCACTTATAAGGATTTGCTTTGCATTGCTGAGCATCTTTTTCTCGCCCGTGCTAAGCCCCTTCTGACGATCCCTGAGCATAAGGCTTTTTACAACAGCGGCAACCTCAAATATATCACCGCTCTTTATCCTGACCATATTTTCACGGAAGCGCTTACTCCAGTTCTGGATAACATCTGTCTTAGCCAGACGGAATTCACGCAGTACATTTTGCGCTATACTCTTATCTATGACGTCACGCATACCGACCTGCGCTGCGGTATCCATTGGCACCATAACCTTTATATCACCGATAGGCATACGCATAACATAGTAAGATTGAGTCTTACCCAGAACCTCTTTATTTTCAATCCCTTCAATGACGCCTGCGCCATGCATTGGATACACAACGCTGTCACCTATTTTGTACATGGTACGCCTCCGCTTCTCAAATTCCTGATATTATTATACCACTTTTGAAGAATTTTGTCAAAGAGTTATTTATTGTATTTTTCAGCTATGCATTTATTGACTTCTGCGCCTATAAAAAGGATGTATATGCAGAAGAATAACCACAGCATAAAAAATACCATTACAGAAAGACTGCCGTAAAGATAGGAGTAATCAGAAAGATTTTCATAATAATATGAAAATACATAAGAAAAGCCCACCCATCCAATGCCGCTTAAAAGTGCACCGGGAATTTGCGTAAGTGCATTTCCCCGTCTTCCCGGAATTAAAATATACATTAAAAAGAAGAACAGGCTGAGCATTGCTACGCCTACAATCATCCGAAGACTCATAACAATAACTGCAAGACCAAAAGCCTCGGGAAATATTTTTAGAAGTCCTTCAGTAATAGTATTGCCAAAAACAAAAATTCCCAAACAAAGTAAAAGCAATACAATAATAAAAAGAGTGTAAAGCATACTCATAACTCTTACGGCGAGGTAGCTTTTGGCCTCGGCAGAGCTATACACTCTGCTAAGCCCACGTGTCAGCGAAAAAATGCCGATAGATGCCGCCCACAGAGTTGAAACCGCCGTAATAGAAATTACGGCGGCACCACTTTTTTCATATGTTTCCTGTGCAAAGGAGGAAACTAAATCCTTTGCACCTGCCGGAAAAACTGCAACCATCTGATTGATTAAATCATTCTGGGTAATCGGCAGGAATTTAACAATGCTTAGTAGCATCATTATAAAAGGTATAAATGATATTGTTACAAAAAATGCCGTTTGTGCAGAATACGCACCTACATTATCTTTTATAGTTCCGCTTATAACATCAAGCACAAATTTAACAAATTTTTTAATAATATCAACCCCTCAAAGAATTATTTTTCGTCTTCTTTCTCATCCTCTTGCTGAGGTGCCTGGGTTACTTCAATAACAGCCTCCACCACACGGTTGCTGTCTGTTTTTGTAATAGTGACGATGAGGTTTTCGTATTCAAAGGAGTCACCCTCATCAGGAATTTTTTCGAGTGTATGTGCGGCAAATCCGCTCACAGTAGTTATGTCTGAATCTTCGTCAATGTCCATAAGAGAGAAAAATTCAAAAAATTTATCTATGCCCGTGCTTCCGAGTGCTCTGTATTTTCCGTCAGAAATCTCAACAATTTCTTCAATGACCTCGTCGTGCTCATCATATATTTCGCCGACAAGGGATTCAAGAACATCTTCAAGAGTAACAATACCCTCGGTTCCGCCATATTCGTCATTTACTACAACCATATGGCATTTGCTTTCCTGAAAAAGCTTTAAAAGCCTTGATATTTTCATTGAAGAGAAAATGAATTTTACGGGACGTACAAGTGAAGAAACAGGTTTGTCCCCTTCGTTGTAAAAATCCTTCTGATATAAAATGCCGACAATACTGTCAAGATTTTCCTCGTAAACGGGGAGACGTGAAAATTCCGTTTCTGCAAAAATTTCGGCAATGCGTTCTCTGTCCCAGGTAATATCAACTGCTGCAACGTCAACACGTGGCGTGAGAATGTCGTTTACATCAAGATCGCTGAACTTAATTACATTTTTTATAAGCTCGCTTTCCTGCTCGTCAATTTCGCCGTCACTTGCAGCTTCTTCAACAACGGTGATGATTTCATCCTCGGTAACGGATGCCTCCTCCTCCGCTTTAAGAAGTCTCAAAATAAAATTCTGCCACACGTTGAATATTGCTGTAATCGGTGTGAGAAGCTTTACAAGAATTGAAAGCGAACCTACTACAGACTTTGCAAATACTTCAGGCGTGCGCTTTGCAATTGTTTTTGGCGTTATTTCTCCAAAAATAAGAACTGCAAGAGTCATCACAGCCGTTGAAGTTGTAACAGCCATTTCTTCGTTTTTAATAAGATGTGTGAAAAGCACCGTTGCAAGAGATGTTGCAACTATGTTTACAATATTATTGCCTATAAGTATTGTAGAAATCAGCTTTTCATAATTTTCGCTGAGCCTCAGAACACGGCGTGCTTTGCCTGATGTATCCTCCGCCTCGCTCTTCATTCTCATTCTGTTGTACGACGCAAACGCCGTCTCCGATGCACTGAAATATGCTGATAATAAAACAAGTATAGTCAGTGCAAATACGTACATAGGGACTCCGTCCATTAGGACTATCACTCCTTTAAAATGTATAAAATTTGTGGGAGGGAAATTATTCCATAAAACCCCAACTATAAAACATTATACCATATATTCTGCTTTTGTCAAATGTTATTAAGCAGTCCTAAGCATAAACCCTTCCTTTTTACAGAAAATAGCTTCTTCTGAAATCTTTGGGGAATATATTCTTTGTCTTAAAGACGGAGTATATATAGACAGAAAATACTATGACGGCGGTGCATATCAGTTTTTATTCGGTAGGTTACCGCTTTATAACAAGAATAATAATGCAAAGAAAGATGCACTTATTAAAGCGTGGATACAACTCCTGCTATATTGTCCGTATTTATCTTAGTGTTTTTAACTGCATAAGTATATAGTGAAAAAGACTTTACAAAGGCTATATTTGATGTTATTATTAAGCGTAGCATATGATAATAACTAAATGTAAAGGATGTAATTTGATGACAAGGCTACTTCTTATCAGACACGGAGAAAGTGAAGCTAATAACGAAGGGATATTTGCAGGAAATAAAGATGTCAAGCTGAAGGAAAGAGGTATAGAGCAGGCAAAAAAATCCGCAGAGTATATTGCGCAAAACTATGCGGTTAATCTTGTATATGCCAGTGATTTAAGCCGTGCATATAAAACGGGTGAAATCATTGCAGATGCCTTGGGATTAAAAGTGATTGCAGATAAAAGACTGCGTGAAATTTACGCAGGAGAATGGGAAGGTAAAAAATTTACAGAACTTGAGAAAACCTTTGCTGATGATTATACGTGCTGGCTAACAGATATAGGTAACTGTATCTGCAACGGAGGAGAGAGTGTAAAAGAGCTTGGCGAGCGTGTTTTTAACGCAATTTCAGAAATAGCAGAAAAAAACGATGGTAAAACAGTTGTAATTGCTACACACGCAACGCCAATACGTGCGTTACAGTGTATTCTGGGTGGATACTCTTTTGATTTAATGAAAAATATCCCGTGGGTTTCAAATGCATCTGTAACAGAGCTTTCTTATAAAAACGGACAGTGGAATTTTATAAAGATTGGTGAAGACGGACATCTGTCAAAGCTTAAAACAACTTTTCCCGCAAATGTGTGAATAAAGAAAACAGGCACCTACAAAGTATTGACTACTTCACCACAAAAGTGAATGCCTGTTTTTTAATGGCGTGCTTGGAGGGATACAGATGCTTCGCATCTTGCCTGCTGGACGACCGCACGCGCACAAGCGTGCAGTACCCGTCTGCGCATCAGCTTCGCTAAAAACGATTATCAATCGTTTTTTTACGCTCGCTGCCCTCTCAGGGTTCGAATCCCTTCTATATTTCAGCAAAAAGAAACAGACATCCACCAAAGTGAATGCCTGTTTTTTATGGCGTGCTTGGAGGGATTCGAACCCCCGACCCTTTGGTTCGTAGCCAAATACTCTATCCAACTGAGCTACAAGCACATATTATTAAATTATTGTTTTGTTCGAATCCGGGATTCTACCCGTTTGCGGTGCCCTGCATCTGGCTTCGGCAAAAAATTGCCTTGACATCTGCAGACCGCTGCACAACCCTGCGCCCTCGCTTCATCCGCCGCAGGCAGCGCTCCGGCTCGGTTCCCCCGCCCCTTTGGTTCGTAGCCAAATACTCTATGGGGCTGAGCTACAAGCACATTTCCAAACGCATTGACTATGATAACATATTTTTTTGTAAAATGCAAGCATTATTTTACAAAAAATAAAAAATATATTAATTATGTACGATATTCCTTTTTATGAAAAATAAATGCTATTGACTTTTTCTTTTTTGTGTGTTTAAATGAAGAAAAGACTATTTGGGGAGTGGCATTATGAACGAAAAATGTATACTGGATGAAAGCAAGCTGTGCAATGATTGCGGAGAATGTGACGTATGTGACCTTGACAGTAATAAAGTCTGTGATAACTGCGGAAAATGCATAGGTCTTGATGCAGACAGCCGTGCTATAGAAATTGAAGATGTTGTTTTGAAAAATTAAGTCAGTGCAGGTGTACAAAATTGCTTTTTGTGTGCCTGCATTTTTTTGTTGCACAAAGCTTAGAGGTGTGGTATACTATAATAGATATATTGTATTTGAAAAGGGGAATTGGGATGGAATACGTCAATATTTTGGGAGTCAAGGTTAATAAATTGTCTATGAAAGAGGCAGTTGAAAAAGCTTCGACGCTTTTAAATACAGATTGTCTCAGCACAATTTACACCCCGAATTCAGAAATTATACTTTATGCATCTGAAAACAGTGAATTCACAGATGTGATTAACAGTGCCGATATGGTTGTTCCTGACGGAATAGGTGTTGTATATGGCTCTAAAATTTTAGGAAATCCCCTTCGGGAAAGAGTTGCAGGCTTTGACCTTGTATGTAACCTTTTTGAGGTTATGGCAAAAGAGGGAAAATCAGTTTATCTTTTAGGTGCAAAACCGGGAGTTGCCGTGGCGGCGGCAGAAAATCTTCAGAAAAAATACAGCGGACTTGTAATAGCGGGAACGCACGATGGTTATTTTAAAGATGATGAAGAGGTTATCAAAGATATTAATAATGCTTCTCCTGACTTTTTAATGGTTTGTCTTGGCTTCCCGAAGCAGGAAATGTGGATATATAATAATCGTGAAAAGCTTAATGCAAAGCTTGCTATCGGGGCAGGCGGGTGCCTTGACGTATTTGCAGGAACAGTTCAGCGTGCACCGCAGTTTTACTGCGACCACGGTATTGAGTGGCTTTACCGCCTTATAAAGCAACCGTCACGATTTGTAAGGATGCTTGCGCTTCCAAAGTTTGGATTTAAGGTGATTTTAAAAGGTCGCAGATATAAATAAAAGGAAGTTACATTTTATATGCTTGAATTTAAACGTATTTGTGCAGACGATTATGAAAGTTATAATAAATACCGTGCCCTTGATGTGACATATGCGTCAGAGGGTGTATTTACCACAATGTTTATATGGGATAAATATTATAATCTTGAGGTGGCTGAAAACGGTGAGTTTTTCTTTATACGGTTTAATATAAAGGGAAAAGAGAGTGCTTTCTTCTTTCCAATTGGAAAAGGCGATTTAAAAAAGGCGATAAATGAGCTTTGGGAATATTCAAGTGCGAAGGGGGAAAGACTTAGGTTTCTTCTCACAAGCCGTGAAAATACGGACAAACTTTTAGAAATTTATCCCGATAAATTCAGTGCACAGCCTGACAGAAATTGCTTTGACTACGTATACCTTACAGAAAAAATGATTACTTTGTCAGGGAAAAAGCTTCACTCAAAAAGAAACCACCTCAATTACTTTTTTGAAAACTATTCTTATGAATATATTGAGGTGAAAGAACAATCCCTTTTGAATGAATGTGCGAAAAAGGCATATGCGCTTATATCATCAAAAACGAAAAACAGAAACTCGTTTGAGCTTGGTGCAATGGAGAGGTTTTTTGAAAATTATTTTAATTTTAACCAAAAGGGCGGCGCAATTATCATAGACGGAGAGATTGCGGCTATGACCTTTGGGGAAAGGCTAAACGGGGAAACGGCTCTTATTCAGATAGAGCTTGCTGACGAAAAGTATCGTGGTGCGTATCAGGCAATAAACAAGCTTTTTTGCGAAAAAGAATGGAAGGATTGTCTGTATGTTAACCGTGAAGAGGATATGGGAATAGAGGGGCTAAGGAAGGCAAAGACAAGCTATCAGCCCGAGTTCCTTGTTGAAAAATATGTTATTGAGGAGAATTTGTTATGATTTATATTTTTCTTGCAGACGGATTTGAAGAGGTAGAGGCACTTGCACCGCTTGATATATTTCGCAGGGCAAATCTTGACACCGTGACAGTAGGTGTTACGGGCGAATTCGTTACAGGTGCGCATAATATCACAGTAAAGTCAGATATTTCGCTTAGTGACGTGAAATTTGAAAATATTGATGCAGTTATCCTCCCGGGCGGACTTGGCGGTACAGAAAACCTTGACAAAAATGAGATTGTGAAAAATGCTGTAAAATATGCCGATGACAATAAAAAGCTTGTATGCGCAATCTGTGCGGCACCGTCAATATTAGGCAAAATGGGGCTTTTAAAGGGTAAAAAGGCTACGTGCTACCCGGGATTTGAAAACACATTTGACGGCGGTGAATATGTTAAGCAGTCGGTCGTAGTGTGCGATAATTTCATAACATCTGACGGTATGGGCAGTGCATATAAATTCGGCTTTGAGATAACGGCAGCACTGTGTGGCAGAGAAAAATCAGAAGAAATTAAGAAACAGATTCAATATTAAGGTGGATTATGGAACGGGATTTTTTAAATTCTCTTATACCTGTGCGCAGTGATTTTCTGACAGAGCTTAGACGAAAGTCGGCACTCGAGGAAAGCTACGCACCGATAGTGCAGAGAGAAACAGAACAGTTAATTGTAACTCTTTTAAAGCTTAAAAAGCCTAAAAGAGTTCTTGAAATAGGAACGGCAGTGGGCTACAGTGCAATACTTATGGCGGACAACCTCCCTGAGGATAGCCAGATAATAACTGTAGAGCGCTATAAAAAGCACGCAGATATTGCAGTTGACAATATTTTCGCCGCAGGCTATGAAAAGAAAATCCGTGTAATAGAGGGCGAGGCGGCAGAGGTTTTATGCTGGCTTGACGGCGGATTTGATTTTGTTTTCCTTGATGCGGCAAAGGGGCAGTACATAGAATTTTTGCCCGATATAATGCGACTTTTAAATCCTGGCGGGATACTGCTTTCCGATAATATTTTATACAAGGGTATGGTTGAGGACGAGGAAAAGGTAGTACACCGAAAGGTTACAATAGTAAAAAGACTTCGGATGTATCTTGAGGAAATAATGAATAATCCCTCTCTTACAACATCTATAATTCCAATCGGTGACGGAGTTGCGTTGTCGGTAAAAGCAGAAGATATCTGAAACGAAAGGAAATAATTATGCAAAAGGTTGAGCTTCTGGCACCTGCCGGAAATTTATATAAGCTTAAAATAGCACTTAAATACGGTGCAGATGCAGTGTACATCGGCGGGGAGGCTTTTTCCCTCCGGGTTGCGGCGGATAATTTTACCCCCGAGGAAATGAAAGAGGGTATAGAATTTGCCCACGCAATGGGGAAAAAGGTATACGTTACTGCAAATATTATTCCGCATAACCGTGACCTTAAGGAGATGGAGCGGTATTTTAAGGAAATTTATGAGCTTGGTGCAGATGCAGTGCTGATTTCAGACCTCGGTGCGTTTAATATCTGTAAAAAGGCGGCACCCGACCTTGAAATTCATATAAGCACTCAGGCAAATAATACCAACTATATGACAGTACAGTCATGGCACGAAATGGGTGCAAAAAGAGTTGTTCTTGCAAGAGAGATGACACTTACAGAAGTTCGTGAAATAAGGGATAATATAAGCCGTGATTGTGAACTTGAAATATTTATGCACGGTGCAATGTGTGTATCTTATTCGGGAAGATGCCTTTTAAGTAATTACATGACGGCACGTGACAGTAACTACGGTGCGTGCAGCCATCCGTGCAGATGGCAGTATGCCCTGATGGAGGAAAAGCGCCCGGGTGAATATATGCCCGTATTTGAAAATGAGCGGGGAACATTCATTATGAATTCAAAGGATTTATGTATGATTGAGCATATTCCCGAGCTTATTGCAAGCGGTGTAAGCTCCCTTAAAATAGAGGGTAGGGTAAAGAGTGAATATTATGTTGCAACAATAGTTGCGGCATATAGAAAAGCAATTGATAAATACTATGAAAATCCGCCCAGGTATGTGTTTAATCCCGAATGGCTCAAAGAGGTTAAAAAGGTAAGCCACCGTGATTATTATACGGGATTTTTCTTTGGTATACCCGATACGGGGGCGCAGATATACGGGACAAGCTCGTATATACGTGAATGTGATATTGTAGGCATAGTTATTGATTATGATGAAAAGACAAAGCTTGCAAAGGTAAGTCAGAGAAATCGTTTCTTTAAGGGCGATGAAATAGAAATTATGCAACCCGGGGAGGACTACTTCACGCAGAAGGTAGAGGTTTTGAAGGACGAGAATATGAATGATATTGAGGTTGCCAATCACGCAGCAATGACACTTTATATAAAAACGGACAAGCCTGTTGTAAAGGATGCAATGATACGTCAGCAAAAGGATTGATATTATGCGGATACTTGGAATAGACCCCGGAATTGCAATTGTCGGCTACGGCGTTGTGGATAAAGAGGGGAACAGTTATAAAACAGTTGCCTATGATGCAGTTACAACACGTGCGCACACCCCACTTGGGGAGAGGCTGGAGCTTGTATACAAGGGCATAGATGAAATAATAAAAATGTACAGACCTGATGTGATGAGTATTGAGGAACTGTTTTTTAACAACAATGCAAAAACCGCCATTGCGGTAGGTCAGGCAAGGGGTGTGATACTTCTTGCGGCGGTACATAACTCAATTCCCGTGTTTGAATATACACCGCTTCAGGTAAAGCAGGCACTGACGGGCTACGGCAGGGCGAGCAAGGGGCAGATTCAGCAGATGATGAAATCAATCCTCGGGCTTAGCGCTGTGCCAAAGCCTGATGACGTAGCCGATGCACTTGCTATTGCAGTTTGTCACGGAAACAGTATGAGGTTTAATTCTATAAGGGATTTCGGAGGAATACGGTTATGATTTCTTTTTTAAGGGGAGTAATTGCCGCAAAAAATGAAAACGGTGCAGTAATAGATGTAGGCGGAATAGGCTTTTTTGTAAATATGCCCTCATCAGATATTGCAAAGCTTGGCTGTGTCGGTGAAAATGTAACTGTAAATACATATTTTCAGATAAGGGATGAAGAGCCGCAGATGTACGGTTTCCTTACAAGTGAGGAAATGAGCTATTTTAACAAGCTTATTTCAATTTCAGGTATAGGACCAAAGGCAGCGCTCGCAATATTGGGAACATTAAGCGTAGAGGACCTTGCCTTTGCAATTATTTCAGAGGATGTTAAGGCAATTACACGTGCACCCGGAGTTGGAACGAAGATGGCACAGCGTGTTATTCTTGAACTTAAAGGGAAAATTGATACGCAGGAGGCGATCGGTAGAAGTTCAGCGACGGCGCAGAGTGTACCTCTTGGCTCTGTCAGGGCTGATACGGGTGCGGTAAATGCCCTTATTGCACTTGGTGCTTCACCGTCTGAGGCACAGAAGGTTGTTATGCAGATAGGCTCGCAGGGAATGAGTACCGAGGATATTATAAAAGAGGCTTTAAGGAGAATGTCAAATGGAATTTGATGAGAGAATTATATCTACCCGTCAGCTTGACGGAGACAATGAAGTTGAACATTCCATACGCCCAAAAACAATGGACGAATATATCGGGCAGGATAAGGTTAAGGACAGCCTTAAAATATATATAGATGCGGCACTTGCACGTCGTGAGGCACTTGACCACTGTTTGCTTTACGGCCCTCCCGGACTTGGTAAAACAACGCTTGCCTCGATAATTGCAAATGAAATGGGCGTTAATATAAGGGTTACGAGCGGCCCTGCCATTGAAAAACCTATGGATCTGGCGGCAATTCTTACAAATCTTGGCCCGCAGGATGTTCTTTTTATCGACGAAATTCACCGCCTTTCACGTGCGGTTGAGGAAATACTCTATCCTGCTATGGAGGACTTTTCCCTTGATATTATAATTGGAAAGGGACCCAGTGCGCAGTCGGTAAGGCTTAGCCTGCCACCATTTACTCTTGTGGGCGCGACTACGAGGGCAGGACTTTTGTCGGCACCTCTGCGTGACCGTTTCGGCGTTATTTCCAGATTGGAGCTTTATACCAAGGAAGACCTTACCACTATAGTTTCCCGCAGTGCACAGATTATGAATGTGGACATTGCACCCGAGGGTGCGGCAGAAATTGCATCACGTTCAAGAGGTACGCCAAGAATTGCAAACAGACTGCTCAGGCGTGTGCGTGACTTTGCACAGGTATGTGCTGACGGTGTAATTACAAAAGAGGTCGCAGATAAGGCTCTTAAAATGCTTGAAATTGATGCGCTTGGTCTTGATGCAACTGATAAGAAGATGATAACATCAATTATATATAATTTTGGCGGAGGTCCCGTGGGACTTGATACACTTGCCGCAACAATCGGCGAGGACTCCTCCGCAATTGAAGATGTGTATGAACCGTATCTTCTTCAGCTCGGCTTTATTAACAGAACGCCGAGGGGAAGGTGCGTAACACGTCTTGCATATGAGCATTATGGTATCGCTATGCCCAATAATGCAAATTCAAAGCAGATTAGCTGGGAATAACAATATTACGTTTTTATTACAAATAAGAGGTAAAGGCAGGTTTTTGCCTTTATATGTCGAATATTGTTGTATATTAGCAAAAAGGGGTGAAACGGTGAAAAAGGCAGTCTCTTTAATAACTTTACTTATTATACTGATGCTGACATTTATGAATGTAAGTGCGGCACAGCTTTACTATAATGATGAATACCACCCATACTATGCAGGTGACGTGCATCTGAGCATTAATGGAAAATTACTTACAGACCTTCCGATGCCGCCCGTTATTATAAACGAGTATACTATGGTCCCCGTGAGAGAGGTTTTTGAGGCTCTTGGGAGCAAGGTCATATGGCACGATGACACCTGTCAGGTGGAGATTGCCGATAACGGTGTATCGGTGATGGTAAAAATAGGTGACAGAAACACGTATGTAAATAATGCCCTTGTGCGTATTGATGATGACCAGCCGCTTCCGATGCTTATAGGTATGGACGAAAATCTTCTCAAATCCATGGTGCCTGTACGCTTTATTGCAGAAAAGCTTGGATATAATGTAGGCTGGGATGATGCAACACGAACTGTGCTTATTTCAGAGGAAGTATCTGAAATAATAGGTGGTACTGTAAGCGATGATGAGGATATAATGCCCGAGGAATATGGAAGCTTCGGCACGGTTAAGACATCAAAGGATGACAGATATGACTATGTGTATATAAGCACGCGCTATGGAATTTCACCTAAGATTACGAGATATTCAAACCCTGAAAGAGTTGTTTTTGATTTCCCCGATGCTATGTTTACAAGCCTTGGCGGAACGTTGCAGCTTGGCGGAAATTGTGTTGAACAGGTGCGTTATTCAAATTTCGAAAATCAGGCACGCCTTGTACTTGATATAAAAGAAAGCACTCAGGCAATGGTGATGTCGAGTGAAAAGGGAATAATGATACGTGCCGAAAAATCTGAAAACGACGAAATTATATATGATGCGTTTGCAGAGCGTGTGTATTTTAATAAAAATTATGTGGGAAGCGGAAAATCGGTTGAAAACGGTTATTCTGTGACATTTACAAATCTGAAGCTTGAAAATCAGAAGATTGAAATACACGATGGAATTATTTATGAAATCATTGTAAAAAACAGTGCAAACACCTGCACCGTTACCGTGGACGGCAGTAAGAAACTTACGTATACTGCGGAAAAAGGATTTTATAAGAGTGATAAGAAGCCTGAAACGCAGGAAAAGCCGTCCACAGATAATGACGGGGTGACACGTGTTGTTATTGATGCAGGTCACGGCGGCAGCGACCCCGGTGCGGTGGGTTATAACAGTGTCGGAAAAGCAGTTGCATATGAAAGTCATATTAATCTTGCGGTAGCATTGCTTGTAGGTGAAAAGCTTGAGAAAAACGGCATTGAGGTAATTTACACAAGGGATACTGATGATTATATATCCCTTACAGAGCGCAGTGAAAAAGCAAACGAAAGCGAATGTGATTTATTCGTAAGTATTCATTGCAATTCAATTGAAAACGGTGCGATAAACGGCACGCAGGTGTATTATCATCCTGCATCCGAGGTGGGAACAGTGCTTGCGGAAAACATTTATAAAAAAATGGTTGACCTCACACCGCTTGCACCGAAGGAAACACAGAACGGCTCACACCTTTACGTGATAAGAACAACTCTAAGCCCTGCGGTACTTGTTGAAACGGCTTTCATAAGTAATGAGAGTGACAGAAAATATCTTTTAAGCACAAGCGGTCAGGAAACAATGGCAGAGGCTATTGTTCAGGGTATACTGGAAACTATAAAATAATGAAAAAACCCGTTTTGGGGAAGCCCCCAAAACGGGTTTTTATGTATTAAAGGATACCGTTTTCTTTGTCAATCTTCTTATTGCGATAATACAAGATAAGGTCTGCGCCAACCATAACGAAGTTAAGTACATAAAAGAAAAGAACATACCATTTCTGTGCAAATGCTGCCATATATGCTTCGTTTACAAACTTAGATGCTATTCCTGCAACGTAGCCGAAAAGAATGAGGTATAAAAATGCAAGGCTCTTACCCTTTGTGGTTCTTGCTTTGTATGATTTCATTACGTTCATCGGCCAGGATGCACCGAAGCTCACAATCATTACAATTTCTAAAAATTCTGCCACTATGAATTCCTCCTATGTGAAATTTTTTACTATTATACCATACCTTTTTTAGCGTGTAAAGTACAGATTTATAATTTTCCTCATATTTATAATATCAGGAGGAGGAAAAAACGGTGAATAACAGATATGTTCGTTTGTTAAGGAGAATAGTTGCGCTTTCCCTGATAGCTTTCGGGCTGTTTTTTTTCATAGGAATATATTATTTTTCGCGTTATTTAAGACCGAGGATTATATCAATTTCGCAAAGCTATGCGGAAAATATGGTTTCAAATATAATTGACAATGAAATTCAGCGACTGATGCTCGAAGAATTTTTAAGCTATGACAAAATTACCCTGATAAGCCGTGATGCGCAGGGAAGAGTTACTTCAATAAGCGCAAATTCCGTTCTTATAAATAATTTTGCAAATGACCTTGATATAATAATCGGTGACAGAATTGATGATTCTGATACTATAGAAAACAAGGTTTACTTATTCGGTCTTATCGGTGCAGATATTTTTGCGGGAATGGGGCCAAAGGTGCCGATTCGCTTTCAGCCCGTTTCCGTTACGCACGCAGATGTTTCGCATACTTTTGAAGAAACGGGTATAAATCAGACACTTCATACAATTAACCTTAAGGTGTGGGTTGAAATTGAAATTCTTTTCCCGCTTGCATACAGCACTATGACCGTTGAATCAGAAATGCCTATAGCGCAAACACTGATTGTGGGAACAGTGCCAAATGCATACTTTAATAAAAAATGAAGTTTCTTAAAATATTTGTTGGCTTAGGTTGAAAAAAATATAAAAAAGGTGTAAAATAATATAATAGCTAGCCGAAAGAGAGTAATCCGAATTCGATTTTCAGAGGCGGATTTTCGCTTTCGCTGTGTTTAAATACTCGGAAATACACAAAGTATTTCCTGTGTTTTGGACTTGCACAACCAAAAATCTGCTCTCTAAAAATTCAAAGACCTGAAATGGATGAAATTTTGAGTAGGTTTTGGTGCGAAGGATGCAGCAAGGCTTTGTGCCTTGCAAAGACGACAAGCCGAAAAATACCGAAATTTCGCCATTTTAGGCGGGTTCGGATTACTCTCTTTCGGCTATGAAAAGGAGGGGAAAGCATATGAATTTTAAACTGGTATCGGATTTTGCGCCTACGGGTGATCAGCCCGAGGCAATAGAAAGCCTCGTTAAAAGTATTCAGAGCGGTAACCGTGGTCAGGTGCTTTTAGGCGTTACGGGAAGCGGTAAAACCTTTACAGTGGCAAATGCCATTGCAAGGATAAATAAACCCACCCTTGTCCTTGCGCACAATAAGACACTTGCGGCACAGCTTTGCAGTGAGTTCAAGGAATTTTTCCCCGAAAATGCAGTTGAGTATTTCGTTTCCTACTATGACTACTATCAGCCGGAGGCGTATATCGCCTCCAGCGATACGTATATAGAAAAGGATGCACAGGTTAATGATGAGATAGACAAGCTTCGCCACAGTGCGACTATGGCACTTTTTGAACGGCGTGACGTAATCGTTGTTGCCTCGGTAAGCTGTATATACGGACTTGGTGACCCAGAGGATTACTCTACATTAGTGCTTTCAATGCGCCCGGGTATGCAAAAGGACCGTGATGAGGTTATACGAAAGCTTGTAGATATGCAGTATGAGCGAAATGACATTAACTTTATCCGCGGAAAATTCAGGGTGCGTGGCGACGTTGTGGAAATTTTCCCCGTAAGCAGTGCTGAAAACGCAGTGAGGGTTGAGTTTTTCGGTGATGAGATTGAACGAATTACAGAAATTGATGTGTTGACGGGTGAGGTGCTCGGTGTTCGTCAGCACGTGGGTATTTACCCTGCATCCCATTATGTAACAACACCTGAAAAACGGGAGATTGCCATAAAATCAATAAGGGCAGAGCTTGAACAGCGACTTAAAGAGCTGCGGGAAAATGACCGTCTTCTTGAGGCGCAGCGCCTTGAAGAGAGGACAAACTATGACATAGAAATGATGCGTGAAATAGGCTTTTGCAGCGGTATAGAAAACTATTCACGCCATATCAGCGGAAGAGAGCCGGGAAGTGCGCCCTATACGCTGATGGATTATTTTCCCGAGGATTTTCTTTTAGTTGTTGACGAAAGCCACGTTACAATTCCGCAGGTGCGTGCAATGTTTGCAGGCGACAGAAGCCGAAAGGAAAGCCTTGTGCGTTACGGTTTCCGTCTGCCGTCGGCATTTGATAACAGACCGCTTAATTTTGAAGAGTTTGAAAAGAGGATAAATCAGGTCGTTTTTGTAAGTGCAACACCTGCGCAGTATGAATATGAACATTCGCAGAGCGTTGCGCAGCAGGTAATACGTCCTACGGGACTTCTTGACCCCGAGATTATGGTTCGCCCGATTGAAGGACAGATTGATGATTTGCTGACGGAAATTTATGCACGCACTGAAAAGAAGGAGCGTGTTCTCGTAACAACTCTTACTAAAAAAATGGCAGAGGATCTGACGGACTATCTGCGTACAATGGGCGTAAAGGTAAAGTATATGCATTCGGATGTTGATACGCTTGAACGTATGGAGATAGTGCGTGATTTAAGACTTGGTGTGTTTGACGTGCTTGTTGGAATAAACCTTCTGAGGGAGGGACTTGATATTCCCGAGGTATCACTCGTTGCGATACTTGATGCCGATAAAGAGGGCTTTTTAAGAAGTGAAACCTCGCTTATACAGACAATCGGCAGAACGGCACGAAATGCTGAGGGTAAGGTTATAATGTACGCCGACAGAATAACAGACTCTATGGAGCGCGCCATAACTGAAACAAACCGCAGACGTGAAATCCAGCAAAAATATAATGAGGAGCATAATATTGTTCCCCGTACCATTAAAAAGAATATCAGCAATGTTATTGCCGCAACTCAGGCGGAGGAAGAGAGTGCACCGAAATTAAATGCACAGAAGGTAATAATGCAGCTTGAAGAAGAAATGAAAAAAGCCGCTGAAGAGCTTCGGTTTGAAGACGCGGCAAAAATACGTGACCGTATAAAAAGGCTCAAAAAAGAGGTGATGTGATATGGCAAAAAATGAAATTGTGATACAAGGCGCCCGTGAAAATAATCTTAAAAATGTAAATCTTACAATTCCAAGAGATAAGATGATAGTTTTTACCGGGGTTTCAGGCTCGGGAAAAACATCGCTTGCGTTTGATACTATTTATGCAGAGGGACAGAGAAGATATGTCGAGTCGCTCTCCTCGTATGCAAGAATGTTTCTCGGTCAGATGGAAAAACCCGAGGTTGATTATATAGAGGGACTTAGCCCCGCTATCAGTATTGATCAGAAAACAACGAATAAAAACCCCCGTTCAACTGTCGGTACAGTGACGGAAATATATGATTATTTAAGGCTTCTTTATGCACGTGTGGGTATACCGCACTGCCCGTCATGCGGAAAGGTTATTTCCCAGCAAACCCTTGACCAGATTGTGGACAAGGTGTTATCACTCCCCGAGGGAAGCCGTGTGCAAATCCTTGCCCCCGTAGTGCGTCGCAAAAAGGGCGAGCATCAGAAAATATTTGAAAACGCACGTAAGAGTGGCTATGTGCGTGTGCGTGTTGACGGAATAATCTATGATTTGTCAGAGGAAATAGAGCTTGAAAAGCAGAAAAAGCATAATATAGAGGTTGTTGTGGACAGGCTTGTTGTGCGGGGTGATATACGCCGCCGACTTGCCGACTCTATAGAAATTGCACTGCACCTTGCAGAGGGCATAGTGATGGTTTTAAACGGTGAGGAGGAAATGGTTTTCAGCCGTAATTATGCTTGTGACGATTGCGGTATAAGCCTTGAGGAGCTTTCACCAAGAATGTTTTCATTCAATAACCCTCTCGGTGCGTGCCCTCGGTGCAGCGGTATAGGTCTTTTAAAGCGTGTTGACCCCTCGCTTGTTATGGTGAGTGATGAGCTTTCAGTTTTAGAAGGTGCTTTCAGTGTAAGTGGATGGCGTGCCCCTGATAAAGAGGGCAGTATGGCAAATGCGACATTCAGGGCACTTGCAAAAAAATATAATTTCAGCCTGAGCACTCCCGTAAAAAACCTGCCTCAGGAGGTTATAGACATTATACTTTACGGAACAGGCAGTGAGGAAATAGAGATTGAGCATGAGGGAAAGCGTGGACTTTCCAAATATAAGGCTACATTTGAGGGTATCGTAAATAATCTTCAGCGCCGTTACGACGAAACGGACAGCGAATGGGCAAAATGGGATATTGAGGGCTTGATGCGTGAAATTCCGTGTAATGAGTGTAAGGGAAAAAGGCTTCGCCGTGAAAGCCTGAGCGTTACCGTAGGCGGTAAAAATATTGACGAGGTATGTAACCTTTCGGTAAACAGGGCAAAAGGATTTTTTGATGAGCTTGAGCTTGATAAACAGCAGACAATGATTGCCGAAGAAATATTAAAGGAAATAAATGCGAGAATAGGTTTCCTTAATAATGTCGGTCTTGAATACCTCACTCTTTCGCGCTCGGCAGGAACGCTTTCAGGCGGTGAGGCACAGAGAATAAGGCTTGCAACACAGATTGGCTCGGGACTCGTTGGTGTTTTATATATTCTTGACGAGCCGAGCATAGGACTTCATCAGCGTGATAATAACAAGCTTATTGATGCGTTAAAATCCCTCAGAGATATGGGTAATACTCTTATCGTTGTGGAACACGATGAGGACACGATGTTTGCGGCAGACCATATTGTTGATGTGGGCCCAGGTGCAGGTGTGCACGGCGGAGAAATTATTGCCGAGGGAACGGTAGAAGATATTATTAACAATAAAAATTCCGTTACGGGTGATTACTTAAGCGGCAGGAAAAAAATAGAAGTGCCCAAAGTGCGCCGCAAAGGAAACGGGAATAAAATACGTGTGGTAAAGGCGGCGCAAAATAACCTTAAAGATGTGGATGTTGATATCCCTCTTGGAAAATTTGTCTGCGTTACGGGTGTTTCGGGAAGCGGTAAAAGCTCTCTTGTAAATGAGGTCGTATACAAGCATCTTGCCTATAAGCTTAATCATGCAAAGGCAGTACCGGGAAAGCACAAGACGATTGAGGGTATAGAAAACCTTGACAAGGTAATAGATATTGACCAGTCACCTATAGGAAGAACACCACGTTCAAACCCTGCAACTTATACGGGTGTATTTGGCGACATACGTGAGCTTTTTGCAATGACGCCCGAGGCAAAGGCAAGGGGATATAACGCAGGACGTTTCAGCTTCAATGTACGTGGCGGCAGGTGTGAGGCATGTAACGGTGACGGAATTATAAAAATTGAAATGCACTTTTTACCCGATGTATATGTTCCGTGCGAGGTTTGTAAGGGCAAACGCTACAACCGTGAAACCCTTGATGTTCATTATAAAGGAAAGAACATTTACGAAGTGCTTGAAATGACGGCAGGGGAAGCGGTGGAGTTTTTCGATTCCATACCAAAAATTAAAAACAAGCTTCAGACAATAAATGATGTAGGATTAAGCTATATCAAGCTTGGACAATCTTCCACAACTCTTTCAGGCGGTGAGGCACAGCGTGTAAAGCTTGCAACGGAGCTTTCAAAACGCTCTACGGGAAGGACTATTTATATTCTTGATGAGCCGACAACGGGACTTCACGCCGCAGATGTGCACAGACTTATAGATGTGCTTAACAGACTTGTTGATGAGGGTAACAGTGTGCTTGTAATAGAACACAATCTTGACGTTATAAAAACGGCAGATTATATTATAGACCTGGGCCCTGAGGGCGGTGACAACGGCGGATATGTAGTTGCCTGTGGAACACCCGAAGAAGTCAGCAAATGTGAAAAATCATACACGGGTATGTTCTTAAAGCGTATGCTTGAAAAATCATAAAAAAGCAGTGCATAGTTATCCCTCCTGTATAATACATTTTCTATAGGAGGGATTTATTATGGCTGAAATAACAACTTCAATTAAAAAAGCAGGTAACATTATTATTGAAAACAGACAGAAATTTACGGCAAGCGGAATTTGCGATGTAGAAAATTTTTCGTCTGACAAGATTATTTTATTAACGACAGACTCAATTCTTACTGTAACGGGAAGCGGTATGAAAATTAAAAAGCTTTCCACAGAAAACGGAGATATTTTTATCGAGGGGGAAATAAACGGCTGCGTATATACAAAAGGAAAGGGTGACAAAGAGAGCTTTTTGAAAAGGGTGCTTAAATAATGGAGGTTTCATCTTCGCATCAGATGTATGTGTTTTTACTTTGCGTACTGCTCGGACTGGGATGCGGTGTGTTTTTTGATTTTCAGCGATGCGTACGTAAAAAGTTTTTTGCAGGAATCCTCAGGACAACGCTTGAAGATATTTTGTTTGCAACTCTATGTATCGGTGCAGTGATTGCACTGGGCTTTTTTTTCAATAACGGAGAGATAAGATATTACCAGATTTTGGGTAGCGTCAGCGGAGCATTATTTTATGCGGCATTTCTTTCAAAATTAGTTTCAAAAATCTTTTTATTTTTCTTCGGTATTACAGAGAAAATTATTGTAAAGCCTTTTTTGTGGCTTTGTAAAACGGTAATAATTCCATTTCACTATTTACGTGATGCTTTAAAGAGATTGTGCAAAGGTTTTAAAAGATTGTCTGCAAGAGCTTCTAAGGCGCTCAGAAACCGCCTGAAAATGCTCAAAAAAAGAATTAAAATGTTGTAAAAAAATCTTTACAAATGAAAATCTTTCAGTTATACTATAGGGTGTGAGGTGAGTGGAGTGAGCGTAGAAACAAAAAAATCTGTGCAGAGAAAAAAGAAAAAGACGCAAAGCTACTATTTAAAGCTTGCGGTTTGCTTTCTGATAATTGCAGGATTTTTGTATACACTTGTTTCACAGCAACTGCGCCTTATCAGCATCCGCCGGGAAACCGCTCAGTGTGAGAGGGAAATCAGTGCGATGGAAAAAGAGTATGACGTTTTAAAGGAAAAGGCGAAATATAACTCCACCGATGAATTTTATGAGGATAAGGCACGTGACGAAGGTTATGTGCGTGAGGATGAGACTTTGTTTGTAGTCGGCAACTGATAGTTGTATTATATATTTTTACATACTGAAAGGGGTAAAGTACCTTTATGGCACTTGAAGTAGGACAAATAGTTGAGGGTAAAGTTTCAGGAATAACGGGATTTGGTGCATTTATTGATTTGCCTGACGGTGAAACAGGTCTTGTACATATTTCAGAGGTTGCGAGAAATTATGTCAAAGACATAAATGAGCATCTTTCTATGGGACAGACAGTTAAGGTTAAGGTTTTGTCGCTTGATGAAAAGGGAAAGATAAGCCTTTCTATTAAAAAAGCACAGGAAGGTCATTTTCAAAGAAGAGCGGCGCAACCCTTTAGCGGCGTTCCTGCGGAAATTGACTGGGGCAGTGAAAATGACCAGAAGGATATGTCATTCGAGGATATGATGGCAAGCTTCAAGCAGTCAAGTGACGCACGTATGCTCGATATAAAACGCAATGTCGAGGGTAAGCGTAATAACAGAAGAAAGTAAAGTGTGAATAGAAAAAAGACACCTGATGGTGTCTTTTTGTTTTGGCGTTTGAGTGTAGAATAGATGAAAGTTTTATAAAATAAAAGCAAACTCGCTAATTGCGAGTTTGGACTATGATTATTAATTATTCATCAGCGAAGCTTGAATCCGTTTCTGCTCTTACCTTCAGGGACGCAGCCGCTCTGCGCCTGCCCTGCTTGTCCACCCAAATGCTGCGCATTTCGGTACCGGACTTCGCACCAACCGCCGGGAAAACAGTTCACCGGACTGTTTTTCTGCGGCAGTTGCCCCCACGGGGTTCGAGTCCCTGAAGGCCCACCACGCAAAAATGCCACCCATATTGGGTGGCATCTGCGTGGTGGGCCTTCAGGGACTCGAACCCCG
>JAZORN010000015.1:0-21945 GCA_045656645.1 Clostridia bacterium
GAAAATCGTACCGTTTGCAAAACTATTACGGGGAGGAATGAGTATATTGACGTATGCATTTATTAGACCTCCGTAAATGTTGTAAAAATTGTGCACTTTTATTTGATAAAATGTGGCACTTTTAATATTGAAATTTATAAAAGATTCGATTAGGAGTTTTTAATTATTTATTATGATGCCAATATTTTGTGTTTTTTTAGGAAAAGTTTTAAACATTCGGGAAACTCAGCATATTGGCTCAACTCACTCAAAATATTGTCTGTTATAGAGATTGTTACACTGGTATGCTTGTTATCAAAAAATGTTTTTTCTCTATGTAGTTCCTTTAATAGTTTAATTAGTGATGCTAAGAAAAATATTTGATTTTTCCCTCTAAAAACATTACCATAATCTCCGTGGGTTTTTATTTGATTTATTGCTTGGTTGAGTTCCTCTTCATTAACATTTAATTGAGTTTTAAGATTATTAATAATGTCACAGTATGTATTCTTTCTTAAAACTCCATCAATAGTCACCGATACCAATTTGCTTGTATTTATACCGTTTAAGGGTATTTTCTCATTCCCAAGGCATTTTTTATTTCTCAATAAAACCAATGCATTAAATTCAATCATGTGATTGTTAAACTGACCATATAAATCTATAAACTTATCAATACATTTTTTATAATCGGAGTCATATTGGTCGCATGAAAATTCCGATTGCAAAATATTGCTAAAAGCATTTTGAGTTACATACAAATTCTCAATAGAATAACATGGTGTGATATATAGATCATCGTTTCTATCGGGCGGAGGGTTGTCCATATCACGATCTACAAAAAAACATTTATTTACCTCATCATAATGAGAGTCGGATTTTATTTTTCGCCAAGTTTTCAAAACGCTTTCCTTATTTCCAACTTTTATTGTAATTACATTATCGCCCAATATTGTTTTTATCTTTTGATTATAATACTTACCATCTTCTCCTTCGTAAAAGCAAAATACGGATGTTGAGAAGCGAGAATAATTGTCAACAAACTTAATAAATGCAACATTTGAGCTTTCTCTTGATGCCCTCATTTCTTCAATTAAGGTAGAAGTCGTATCTTCTGTATAGCACATTATATTTCCTCCTTTATAAATTAGAAATACAATGCCGCATTTCTTTTGCGTCCATATCAAATTCATTTTCGAATATAAATGGAGAGTGAGTTACTGTTAACAAAAGCTTACAATTACCGGAACGCATGACATCAGGCAATAACATTTTTTGCCATTTCATTGAAATAGATAATTCAGGTTCATCGATAATTAAAATGCTTTCCTTTTCATTTTCTAAATATAATTTTGAAAACAAAGATACGATTTGTTTTTCACCAGAAGATAAATTAGCAAGTTCTATATTATATTCCTCTTCTGTTTCCAGACGGACATATAATTTTAATTCACTTTGGTTATAAATGAACTTTTTATTGTTCAAGTACTTATTACATGTATCAACAAAGTTTTTGATTTTGTCATCATATATTTTTTGTTTTTCATAATTATCAATTAATTTTATTATTAAATTAAAGAGATATGAATAATTAGCATTGTAAATTTCTTCACAATCTAATAATGCAAAAATTTTATTTTTATCACTTTCTGCTATTTCATTTCCTAACCTGTCAAAAATAATTTTTAACATATCTTTATCAATTTTTTTGTGATTTGATTGATATGTTTCAGAATTAGTAGAGGATGCATATTGTTTCAACAATACACCTGTCATTTTATTAAATCCTTCTCTAGCGTTTTCTCTAATTAGATTTAATATGGATTCAATAGAATTTTCAACATCAGACATTCCAAATTTGATCAATAAATCATTTTCTTTGTAACCATCCCTTGATTCCATTAACTTTGAAAAATCATTTTCAATACGCCTATACGTAGTAAGATAAAGGATTCTCTGATTAATCGATTTATCAACAGCATCATTTAGGCTTTCGACCTTTTTGTAGTCACCTTTTTTTCTTGCTTTTTCAAGAGTTCCTTTGTCTAAATACTCATAAACATATTGGTGAATTAATGACATAGGCATATCTGTCATTCGTGAAATTTTTCTTATTATAAGATGCAGATTTTCTTCGTCAAAACGGAATTTTGATAATTCATCAATATAATCCGCAATAATATTTTCTATTAGTCTAGCATCATGGTAATATCTGTTTCTAGGCATTTTTCTGAAATTATATTCCCGAATATCATTTTTATTTATAGAAAATTCCTTGTTATAATCTTTAAGTTTAACTATAATCTCTTCAAATTCAATGCTTGCTAGCTTATCATATTTCTTTTTTAAAATATAATAGACACAATTAAGAATGGTGGTTTTTCCCAAACCATTTTCGCCGATAAAAATATTTACTTCTTTTTCGAAATTAACTACAACATTATTTCTGCCAAATAAGTTATTGATCTTTATATACTGCAAATTTGTTGAATTTAAGTTATTCATTACCGGTTCATCTCCAAAAAAGAAAAACATATTATTTCCTCCTAATATTATATAGTTTATTTGTTGTATTATTACTAAATCATTGAAGTTAATTTTATCTTATATAATTTTCGAACTGCTTATAACACGTTGAATTATCTTAATAATTACATTTCCCGTTAATTAAAATTTGTTATGTAATGATATCTTTTATACTGGAGTATGATTTACTTCACTAATCTTCGGTGAAAAAAGTTTATCAAACAATATCTCATTTCTCTTTTTAGCATCCGAAAGTAGTTTGTTGTAAGAAATTACCTCGATATACGAATGACGATATTGATTGAAACCAGTATAGCCAAGGTTATCTGCCATGGGAATCAATCCGCTATTTAAACAATGTGTACGCATTTTATCTGTTAAATCACAAATTACATAACATCTAAATAACGTTCCTTCAGTAATACTAAATGATTGACCATTTGCTTTTTTCTTTTTTCCTTGGCGGATAAGATCTACATATTCTCCTACTTGATTCACGGGGTTTTTGTTATCGTTATCAGGTTTTTTAAATTCAACAATAGTTACTGTACTAAATGGTTCTTCACTGTCAGAATATGCAAAAGCTTGGTCGAAAACAGCAATATCAGGCTCTTTAGTGCTATCACTATCAATTACTGGCATAGACTTTAATGTTTTATCTGACGCTAAATATTTATGATAAGCTAATCTCTCATCAATAATCCATAAATTCATTTCTTCGAATGTGACATCATCTGAAGTATGACGCATTGGACATATCAAGGAGTGAATGACATCCTCTTTCTTGAAGTTACCATTATCCTGTACTGTTAAAGCAGCTTCTAACATTTTTAGTAAAGTCTTTCTTCTTGCTACATATTCTGCAAGACACGTTTTGCTAATCTCTGTAACGCTAGACCAATACTGGTTAAATAATTTCTGGTAAGTATTGTCATTTTTTGATGCTGTATCACTAGCAGCTTTTTCTAATTCCTTTTCCTGATTCTTAATTTCTCTTTCCCACAATTGAACATGTTTGTGTAATTCAATATCTAAATCAGCAGCTTTCAACCCGGCGGGAATAGCTTGGTATACTTCGGGACGATTATTTAAAAGATAACGATATGTAGGTTTATCTTGAGAAACAAACCTATCAATTTGCTCTCTTTTATTTTTTTCAATATCGGATAAATAATCTGAAAGATATCCTGTAATATATTCTATTGCAGCTGAAACCAAATTTTCCTTTCCTGTACCAAAAAGAGCTATTTGATTTCCGATTTCATCAAACTCAAATCCCGTACGAGTTGTATTAACTATAGAATCCAAATATCCACCTGTCAAATATCCTATGTAATAAAAACCAATCGGATCATCTTTGGGTATAATTTTCTTTTGAAGGTCAGGTATCTGCTTTTTTAAATCAATTGATAAAACCTCTTGCATGTTAGCGCACAAATGTAGTTCATGTGATGTGGCTCCTTCAGGTAATCTCAAGTGATAAAGAATAAATTCGTTATCTTTTATCGTAAAATGATCCTGATGTAGTGAGTCTTTAATATTATTTTCAAAATATTCATTAAGATTTATAGTTTCGGATACACCATCTGAAAGCGTTATTTGTGGACAGCTTTCAGAAATAAAGAACAGTAAACAATGTTCTATAAGCTTTTTCGCAATAACATCCAATTCAACCGGACAACTTTGCTTATATGGGGATAAAAAATCTTTTAATACTATTGTAGTACAAAGAATTTGTTCTACAGAAGATTCAACATTATCATCCGGTACAAGCCCATCGGGCGAAAAAGTAAAAGTCCGATTATAATACTCTCCATTTTCACAAAAATTACTACATAAATTAACTTCCTTAAAGGCTTTTAACCACAGAAAGCGACCTATGCCTTTACATCCTTTTTTTGCTTTAAGTGTAGAATATGCTGTATTGAAAGACTTGTAGTTTTCGTTATCAAGACCAACACCATTATCTGTAATCGTAAATGATTCAAACTTTTCTAAAATATCTTTGGTCGAATCCAAGCTTTCCATATAAGTTATTTCCCGCTGTGCTGTAATACAAATTTTTCCATTATTCTTGTTTGGAGAATCTTCTATTGCTTGTATAGAGTTTACCACAGCTTCAAAAAGAGGCCAAAGAGCTTTCGATTCTGCCAAACGAATATTATTTAATTGTCCACGAATATCTAATACAAAAGAGCTCATAAAAGTAACCTCCTAAATTGTTTTAATCAAACTATCTAGTGTTTGTAGTATGTTTTCATATTCAATTTCTTTGGCATATGAAAACTGTTTACGATACTTGTCCCAGCTTGACTTCAACTCTGAGCTTTCTTCAAGGCTTTTCAGAATACCTGATATATCTGCAATTTGATTGGTTGTACCACGGTGTAATGCCGTGGCTTTCAATGCATCAGTAAATAATGCTTTATCGTATTCTTGCGTTGTAGTAAGTATGTAAACATCATAAAAATCTCTTGGACGTGTGTTAAATACACCTCTTCGAAGGATGGTTTCAACTTTTTCAGCCATAACAGTTTCAATATTGTATGCCCATAATTCATAAGACATATCGTCATTAAAAATCTCGTTGAATGTATATGGAATCGCATGGGGAGTAATTACATCACCTGTAGATACATCAATACTCAACGGCGTAATAAGAGTCTCGAATTTTGCATTCAGCATGACTCTATAACCTCCGTAAAGATCATCTTCTCGAATGGGAGCTATTTTCCCAACATCAAAACACACATCATCCTCGCAAGAGATATTGCAAATATCTTCAAGAGCAGTTCGAATGGCTTCTGGGGTGAGAGGCAGGTTTTTAAGTGTGGTGTCCATATCCATTGTTGCACGATTATCAATCCCTACGATTGCAGCAACCAGCATTCCGCCTTTTAGCACGAACTTTTCTTTGAACTCTGACATTGAAAGCCGCACTAACAAGCGTTCAAACATATAATTTTGCAATATTACCTGAGCGGGAATGTTTTTCTGTTTAGCTATATTTCGAATTTTAGCTTTTAAACTCATAGCTTTACTCATAGAAGCACCTCCAAATACTGACGAACCAGTTTTTCAACTCTCAATTTTTTTGCATACATATTTAATTTGTTTAGATCTTTTTTGGGATTTGACACATACATTTTGAGTGCTGATAAAAAGGTCTCTGTTCCGATTTTATTGCGACTGCGGATTATATCACAGATTGTTCTTTCCATATCATATGCCGGCACGCTATTTCCTGCAGGAGTTTTTAGAATTGTCTTTCCTAAAGAAAATAGTTCTTGTTTAATATAATACACCCTGCATTCTGTCTTAATTGATGTGGACGGAATACACCCGGAAGGTGCAGTAATTGTGTGCTCAAAAGGTGTTCTATCAGAAATTCCATGCAAAAACAATGCGGTCTCGTGGGAAAAAATAACTTTTTCGGAACGCTTACTAATAGATAGAAGTTCATCTTGCATATCATCCGGAAGAATGTACTGACCTTTTACAATCCTTTGAATTTTGTTTTCTTTACACAATTTATATAGCATTGCTTTAGATATACCATGTTCGGCAGCAATCTTAGTTTCTATAATACCGCCATTATTTTTTGAAATGGTATTCAGTACTGTCATATAATCCATACAACCACCTCGCACAACCAATTTTATAATATTATATATCATATTACGACCAAAGTCAATACGTTGGTGAATTTTTTATTGATTTGGATTATAATCCAGAAATACAATTTTTGTATTTGCAAAACTACTTGTTATTCAAAGCAATTAATGCACTTTCTTTGCATCTGTTATACACTTCTAAACTCATAATTACAAGCTCGCCAACACCGTTTTTTATAATGTGGATTGCATTTTTAGTTTCTGCACATCGTTTGCTAAGTTCTCCTGTGTTTTTAAGAGCTTTGATGTTTATAAACAAAGGCATATATTCAAGCACTTTAGCAACGTCTATCTCACCATCTATTACGTATGGACTGAGATAACTATCAAAAAAGTCTGCGTCCATAATAACCATTTCGGGTGTACCATTGCGTGTAACATAAACCGGGACCTTGCACTCCTTGCAGTAATTAACAATACCGCTTGTGTCCTTTAAATAAGATAATGGGATGTACTTTGACATATTAAATTCCTCCTTATTTTTTTATTATTATAAATTTGTCCTTCTATAAGGTAATAACGGTTAAAAAATATAAAATCTAATCACTTGTCGAAAAATGTAACACAATTGTAATATTACATGTGGAATAGGTCGTTAATTCTCTTTGTATAATGCTCTTGGCTCATAATGACCATTACTCCGTATCCGTTTTTTATAACACTTATTGGTGCATCTGTTTTTGAACATCTTAGAGAAACTTCACTTGTAAGTTTAAGTGTTTTAATAGGGAACGAGTATGGGACACCGATATATTCTTTTGAGTAATCAACATTTCCATTGGCATCACGATATCTCATATGTTCGTTGAAAAAATCAGAACTCATAATGACAAGCTCGGTGTAACCATTTCTCGTAACAAAAATAGGTTCTTTAATCTGTTGACACATATCGCAGATAAATGTTGTGTCTTTTAATGTTGATAATGGAATAAACTTCGGCATATTCTTTTACCTCCTTAAATTTTATAGTGGCTTAATTATGTCCTTTTTATTTTTTTCTTTTATATAAAAATGCTCACCTATAAAACATAAGTGAGCACTAAAGTTATTTAATTTTTTCTGCCTCCGCCAGCATGTTTTCAATAAAAATCCCATATCCACGGGTTGGATCATTTACAAAAACGTGTGTCACAGCTCCCACAATTCGGCCATTTTGCAGGATGGGTGAACCCGACATTCCCTGAATAATGCCGCCTGTTTTCTCTAAAAGTGACGGGTCTGTAATTTTTATCATCAACCCCTTTGCTGCAGAGCCAAAGGGCATAGTCCTTAAAATTTCAATATTATATTGGCGTATACACTCATCAACGGTGGAAAGTATATATGCTCCGCCCACCTCTACCTGACTCATTACACCTATCGGGAAAAGAGTGCCTGAGAGATTGTTTTCAGGAAAAACACTGCCGAAAATTCCTGACTCGCAGTTTTTGTAAACTGTTCCCGTTACATTTTTTTCATATGAAAAGCTTCCGCAGATTTCCCCGGGTGTGCCGTTTTGTCCTTTTTTTACACTGACAACACGGCTTTTTTCTATTGTACCGCTTTCTACGTCAAACATTATGCCTGTGTCAGAGTCACTTATTCCGTGCCCGAGTGCGCCATATGAGCCGTTTTCTGCATCAAAGTATGTCATTGTACCTACGCCTGCCGTACTGTCACGCACCCATACCCCTAATTTAAGACGGGAGTCCCCCTCGTCACGCACGGGGATGACGGTTACCTTTTTAATTGAATTGTTGCGAAGAAGGGTGAGGGTGGTGTGTTCACTTAAAAGAGCGCCCACCTCCTCGCTTGCACGTACAGGCGTACCGTTTATTTCGAGGATTACGTCGCCGGGCACAACCCCTGCATTTTCTGCAGGGGAAACGGAGCTTTCAGCCGTTTTGATGGGCGAGCTTTGTGTTACGATAAGCCCCTTGTTATGAAGCCTTAGACCTATAAGCTCGCCTGATGCATATACACTGCGTGGGGAAGTAACACGAAGCTTTATTTTTTTAAAAGGAATTGTATTTGCAATTTTTAAGGTTGCGCTGTACTCGCCCTGATGTATGGGTGTAACCTTGTTTTGATTTGTCGAGGCGCAAATTTCCTTTGGAATATCACTTATATTTACAAGTGCACCGAGAGAGCTTTTGTGCACTTCGTTTGTATACATTGTTATTTCTGACGGAAATGCAGATAATATATCTGCATATAAAAGACTGCCCGAAATTAAAAGCGCACAAATTGAATTAAAAAATTTTTTAAAAGATTTCATAATTAAAGCCCCCTCCAAAAACTTCGCTTTAATTATATTGCCATATAACCTTTTTTGTTATGCATATATATTGACGTAATTATCTGCAAGGTATATAATGTTTTCATAAAAAGTAAAACGGAGTAAAAATATGAAAATTATAGATTTATTAAAACAAGAAAAGCTCTCCCTTTCTTTTGAAGTTTTTCCGCCCAAGAATGAGACGGGATTTGAAAGCGTTAAAAGCGCAACGGAGGAAATTGCAAAGCTGAGACCTTCGTTTATGAGTGTTACATACGGTGCAGGTGGCGGAACGAGTAAGTATACGCTTGATATTGCAAAAAATATCAAGGAGCTTTATGGCGTACCTACACTTGCTCACCTTACGTGTGTTTCCTCAACAAAGGAAACCGTAAGGCAGAAAATTGAAGAAATAAAAAAAGCAGGACTTGATAATGTAATGGCACTGCGGGGCGATATTCCGACGCACCTTGAAAACGCAGACAGAAGCAAATGGGATTATAAATATGCCATTGACCTTATAAGAGAGCTTAAAGAAAGTAACGAAAATTTTTGTATAGGCTGTGCGTGTTATCCTGAAATCCATCCTGAAAGTGCAAATCAGAAAGAGGATATAAAGCGCCTTTATGAAAAAGTGCAGGCAGGTTGTGATTTTATCACAACGCAGATGTTTTTTGATAATAACCTCCTTTATAATTTCCTTTATAAAATAAGGGAGGCGGGGATTACAGTTCCCGTTATTCCTGGAATTATGCCTATCACAAATGCCAATCAGGTGGAGCGTGCGCTTAAACTTTCAGGCTCGTTTATGCCGCAACGCTTTAAAAGCCTTGTTGATAAATTCGGCTCGGATGCTGACGCGATGAAGCAGGCAGGAATTGCATATGCTACTGACCAGATTATTGATTTATATGCAAATAACATAACAAATGTCCACGTTTACTCTATGAATAAGCCTGATGTTGCACAAAAAATTCAGAGTAACCTTTCTGATATTTTAGGAAAATGAATGTGACGGTTTTAACGAAAAGCTACAAAAAAATACCTTTTTGCGAAAAGGAAATTTTAAGATATGCTATGTGCAGGAATGGAAATGAGCAGGAAAGAGAGCTTCTTTTCTCCTGTATGGAAGAGGCAGAGCATAATTTTTCACATACGGTCTGCTACTGTATATTGCCGATAACAGTGTCGGGAGATGTATGCGATTTTGGTGTGTTTTCCCTAAACTCAAAAAGCCTTGCGAAAAATCTGGAGGGCTCAAGCGAAGCAATTGTTTTTTCTGCAACGGCAGGAATAAATATTGACAGACTTATAGCGAAATATTCACGGATTATGCCTTCCCGCTCCGTAATGATGCACGCAATAGGAACGCAGCAGATTGAAGCTTTGTGCGATACCTTTTGTAAGGATATGCAAAATGAAACAAGAATGCATACGACTATGCGGTTTTCCCCCGGATACGGTGACCTTTCACTTGATGTACAAAAGGATATTTTAAGCCTTCTTGACACATCTAAAAGGATAGGTGTGTGCCTTAATGACAGTATGCTTATGTCACCGTCAAAATCGGTAACGGCAATTGTGGGGCTTAAAAAAGATAGAGAAGAAAAAATGGATAAGTGTAGTAAATGCAATAAAAAAGATTGCTCTTTCAGAGGTGTAGTATGACTTTTTTGGAATTTTTAAAAGACAATATTGTTTATCTTGACGGCGGTATGGGTACTCTATTGCAACGGTATGGGTTAAAGCCGGGGGAGCATCCTGAAAAATGGAACATAACGCACAGCGATATTATAACAAAGATACATAAGAGCTATTTTGATGCGGGAAGTAATGTTGTTTGCACAAATACGTTTGGTGCAAATACACTGAAATTTTCCGCTGGCGAGCTTTCCGAAATTGTCAGGGCAGCAATTGAGAATGCTAAGTGTGCAAGGGAGCAATCAAGTGGCGGTCAGGAGAAATTTATTGCCCTTGACATAGGACCTTCGGGAAAGCTTTTAAAACCGCTCGGCGACCTTGATTTTGAGGATGCAGTGTCTCTGTTTGCCGAAACTATGAAGCTTGGTACACAGTTTGGTGCTGACCTTATAATAATCGAAACAATGAATGACAGTTATGAAACAAAGGCGGCACTTCTTGCGGCAAAGGAAAATTCCACCCTGCCCGTAATTGTTTCAAATGCATACGGTGAGGATTCAAAGCTTATGACAGGGGCAACACCGTCTGCAATGGTAGCAATGCTCGAGGGAATGGGTGCAGATGCAATAGGTGCAAACTGCTCACTTGGACCTCAGCAGCTTAAAAAGGTCGTCTGTGAGCTTCTTGAAAATGCATCTGTCCCCGTGGTTTTAAAACCAAACGCAGGTCTGCCCAAGGTGATTGACGGAAAAACTGTGTTTGATGTAAAGGCAGAGGATTTTGCCAGGGAGGTAACAGACCTTATAAGAAAAGGTGTGCGTGTTGCAGGCGGTTGCTGCGGTACAACACCTGAGTATATAAAAGCACTTACAGAAAAATCACACGGTATTATTCCGCAAAAAATTGTGCCTAAAGAAATTACCGTAGTTTCTTCATATACGCACGCCGTTAAGTTTGGCGATGCCCCGATTTTAATAGGGGAGCGTATCAACCCTACGGGCAAAAAGCGATTCAAGCAGGCTCTTATTGAAAATGATATGAATTATATCTTAAATGAGGGTGTAAATCAGCAGGAAAAGGGTGTGCATATACTCGATGTTAATGTCGGACTTCCCGATATTGACGAGGTAAGAATGCTTACAGATGCCGTTTGTGAACTTCAGACGGTTACAAACCTGCCTCTGCAGATTGATACATCTGATGCTTTTGCTATGGAAAAGGCGCTAAGGCGGTATAACGGAAAGGCAATGATAAATTCCGTAAACGGTAAAAAAGAAAGTATGGAAAAAATCTTTCCTCTTGTAAAAAAATACGGCGGTCTTGTTGTCGCACTTACCCTTGATGATGACGGTATACCTGAAACGGTAGAGGGCAGATTTAAGATAGCACAGAAAATTATTGAAACGGCAAAGCAGTACGGAATTGATAAAAAGAATATTATTTTTGATACCCTTGCAATGACGATAAGTGCAGATACAACCTCTGCAATCTGTACATTAAAGTCACTTGCCCGTATAAAAGAAGAGCTTTCCTGCCATACGATGCTCGGTGTTTCAAATGTATCGTTCGGGCTTCCCGTCCGTGATGCAATAAACGGCACATTTTTCGCCCTTGCCCTTGAAAACGGACTTTCTGCGGCAATAATGAATCCGTACAGTATTGATATGATGAGAACATATTATACGTATAAGGCACTTAAAAACCTTGATGAAAACTGTATGGAATATATATCTGCGGCAGACACGTTTAAAACAGTAACTACGGAAAATGTTATCACGGCAAAAAATGAGGGGGATGCCGATAACTCAAATCTGCAGCAGGCAATAATCAAAGGGTTTAAGGAAAAGGCAGGGGAGCTTACACGTGCACTTTTGTGCAATACAGCGCCTCTTGACATTGTGCAGAATGAAATTATACCTGCGCTTAATATAGTGGGAAAAGGGTTTGAGGAAAAGACAACTTATCTTCCCCAGCTTCTTATGAGTGCGGAGGCGGCAAAAAGTGCGTTTGAAGTAATAAAGGAAAATATGTCTTTGTCGCATGCGAAAAGCAATTCAGAAGGAAAGATTGTAATTGCAACAGTTCACGGTGATATACACGACATTGGAAAAAATATTGTAAAGTTATTACTTGAAAACTACGGTTTCGAGGTGGTGGATTTGGGAAAGGATGTCCCGCCCGAAAAAATAGTTGAAAAAGTGGTTGAGCTTCACGCACCGCTTTTAGGATTGAGTGCACTTATGACAACAACCGTGCCTGCAATGGAGGAAACCATAAAAAGAATTAAAGAGGCAGCACCGTGGTGTAAAACCGTTGTCGGGGGCGCAGTCCTTACGCAGGAATATGCCGATAAAATCGGTGCAGATAAATATGCAGGGGATGCAATGGAAACAGTCCGCTACGCACAAGGGCTTTGAAAAAAATGCACAGACCGCATAAAAGCCTTACAGAATATCAACGATATTCCGTAAGGCTTTTAAAAGTATATCCCTCTTTTTGCGCATATTCAATAACATCCTTGAGTGCGTCGGCATTTCCTTTGGAAACTGCGTGAAGAAGAAGTACACACCCGCTATGTAGATTTTTTGTGATTTTACTCAGCGCCTCCTGGGCACTTACATTGTCATTCCAGTCTACATATGCCTGCGACCAGAAAACATTGGTATAGCCTAAATCGTTTGTAATTGCGAGGGTGCGCTCGCTGTATTCCCCTTTTGGCGGACGCAGAAAACGGCTTTTTTGAGAGCATATGCCGTATATAAGGCGGTCAAGCTCAAAAAGCTCTTTCTGCAGGGTATCAATATCTTTAACTGATGGGAGAGAGGGGTGGTTTACAGTGTGGTTGCCGATAATATGTCCCTCCTTTGCCATTCTTTTTATAAGGTCAGGGTTACCCTTTACATACGGTGCAGTTACAAAGAAAGCGGCAGGAACACCTTTTTCACGCAAGGTGTCAAGGATGATGGACGTATAACCGTTTTCATACCCCTCGTCAAAGGTAAGGTAAATGTTTTTTTCGTCGGTATCTTCTTTATAAATGCAGTTGTACTCTGCCATCTGCCGTATCTGGTCCTCGCTGAAGCGTGGTCCTTCATCCGTTCTCTGAAATCCCCATCCTTGTGTTTTGTTTGAAAGAGAATTATAATATTCCTCATCCTTTAAGGGGGCATTTTTTGTAGAAACACTTTGAGTATTGCATCCGCTTAAAATAAAAGATACGCAAAAAAGAAAAATAAGTAGCCTTCTCATACATTCACCTCAAAAAAACAGGCTGAGCCTGCACTTATGACGCACTCTTACTCTATGCAAACATAGTTTCATGCGTCTTCATTTTACGCAAATTTCTATACTGCTAAAAATAGCACTGCAAATATTATTTGCAGTGCTATTATATTCAGGTAATATTAAATTATGTCAGGAATTATTTCTTTTTCCACCAAGCCCAGAAAGGACCTGCGATATAAAGTGAAGAATAAGTTCCTGCTACTATACCTACAATGATGGGAAGAGCAAATTCCTTGATTGAATCAACGCCCATTACATAAAGAACACCGATTGTAAAGAGTGTTGTAAGAGAGGAGTTGATAGCTCTTAAATAAGAAGCTGTGATTGCCTTATCTGCAATTTCATCAGGAGTTGCCTTTTTCATCATACGGTTATTTTCACGCACACGGTCAAACACAATGATTGTAGCATTGATTGAATAACCCACAATGGTGAGAACTGCCGCAATAAATCCTGTGTTTACTGTAAAGCCGAACAGTGCGTAGAAACCAAGCATAATGATAACGTCATGCGCAAGGGCAAGAACGGCACTTGTACCTGACTGGAAGTCAAAGCGGATTGTAATGTAAAGAAGCATAAGTATAATTGCAAGCAAAATTGCCTTTAAGGAATCGCCGATAAGACGACCGCTTACAGTACCTGAAACCTTTTCGTTTGCAAGCACGTGCTTCTGCTCAAGCTTGTACGCTTTCTTAACGTCCTCAATTACCTTGTCGCTCTGCTCGTTTGTCATTTCAATAGTTTTAACTGAAACGCCGCTTTCGCCTGTTTTCTGAATGGTGATATCGTTTGTCTTTATATGCTTTTTAACTATATCACGGATTTCGTTTTCAACATCGACAGAGTACTTGGTTTTGTCGAGGTCGAACTGGAGTGTTGTACCGCCTGTAAAATCGATGCCAAAGTTGAGACCCTTAACGAAAAGAAGAACAATGCTTAAAACAACAAGAATAGCTGAAATTGAAAAGAATATTTTTCTTTTTGATGTTGGTGAAAACATTATGCATCCCTCCTTTTAGATAATCCGTAAAGTACGGGGTTTTTAATGCCGAAGCCAACCATCTGCTTAAGAAGGAATTTTGTAAGTGTTACAGCTGTAAACATACTTACAACTACACCGATGAACAGTGTGATTGCAAATCCCTTAACCGTACCTGTACCGAAGAGATACAAAACTACGGAAGCAATAACAGTAGTAATGTTTGAGTCGATAACAGCTGTAAGAGCTCTGTTAAAGCCCGCATTTACTGCTGCACCTACGCTCTTTCCGCTTCTGAGCTCGTCCTTAATTCTTTCAAAGATAACTACGTTTGCATCAACTGCCATACCAATTGAAAGAATAACACCGGCAATACCGGGAAGTGTAAGAGTTACACGGAAATCTGTGAAGAAAAAGCCTGCCATAATAAGTGTTACAAGTGAAATGTAAGCAATAAGTGACACATTGGCAACAAGACCGGGAAGACGGTATACAATAAGCATAAAGAGCATTACAATAAGTATACCGATAAGGGCAGCCATAAGAGAAGTATCAAGTGCCTCACTGCCGAGCGTCGGACCAACACTTCTAAGCTCTGCATCCTTAAGTGAGAAAGGAAGCTGACCTGAGCTTATGAGGTTTGCAACTGCCTGAGAAGATTCTGCGTCATAATCGCCTGTGATAATACAACTGTCGCTGTCGATAACCACTTCTACAGTGGGGCTCATCTGAACCTCGCCGTCAAGAGCGATGCTGATATAGTTTTTGTTTTCACTTATGCGAGCAACGGCTTTCTCTGTTGCAGTCTTAAACTTCTTCTGACCGTCAGAGGTAAGGGAAAGCTGTACATAGTACTGATTTCCGCTTGTCTCGCTGATAGGACCGTACTTGCTTACTGCGCCTGAAACATTATCCTTTGAGCCGTCCATAATAACCTTACCGTCGGCATCTAAGAATTCAAGCTTTGCAGTAGCGCCTATCATTTCAATTGCTTTCTGCGGATCGTCGATATTGGGGATTTCAACACGGATGCCTGTTTCACCCTGACGTGAAATGGTAGCCTCACTATATCCCTCTGCATCGAGACGGGCACGGATAATGCTCTCAGCAGAACCCATCTCGTCTGCAGTTACCTTGCTAAGATCCTTTACATCAGGCTCAAATACAATGATTGAGCCACCTACAAGGTCAAGACCCTGTTTAATACCTTTTTCTTTATCAAAGGTGCTGGGGATTTCAATATTGCCGATTTTAACGTCGAATGCGGCAACGTAAGCAAATGCCACAATCAGCACGACAACCAGCAAAAATGAAATTACATTTTTTGCTTTCATTATTGTTCCTCCTTCGTATTTTAAAAGTTCAATAACATTACTATTATAGCTATAAACCGCAAAATAGTCAATAGAAAATCTTAATTATTTGCAGTTAATTCCTATAATTCCACCGCATATGCCACAGAGTGAGGACAGGGAGAGCGTTTTTAGCATAATATTAAAAGAAAACTGGGATTTAAAGAAAATTACACCTGCAAAAAATAAAATCATAATAAAAATATCCGATGCGACAAGCCCTGTTACAGCGCCACTCCTTTCACCGCTGTATCCTGAAAAAAAGGCGGCAAGAAATGCAGCTAAATAAGGTGAAAGCGTGCAGATAATCCCAAAAATTTTATCGTTTGGCGGAAAAAAGGAAAATGCAATACTTAATAGAGCCTGCAAAACTACTGTAATTACAAATGCCAGAAAAAATGCACGTATGTATTTTTTAAGTGGTATGGATGAAAAAATATAGTTCATAAAAACACCTCCGAATAAAACATATTCGAAGGTGCTTTATATTATTCGTGAATAGTGAGAACTCTTGAAATTGAGGTTTTTTCAAACTTGATTTTAGTCTTGTCTGCGCTTGTCTCAATAACAACTGAATCCTCTTTAATGGAATATACCTTTCCCATTATGCCGCCTGCGGTAACAACCTTATCTCCAACCTGAAGTGCATCGAGCATATTCTGCATAGCTTTCTGACGCTTCTTCTGAGGACGGATAAGAAGGAAATAAAATATTGCCACCATCACTACAAGGTAAATAATCATACCTATTCCGCCGCCTGCTGCAGCCTGAGGAGCAGCAGAGCCTGTTGCATAAGCTGTTAACATTGAAAATCATCCTTTCTTATATATTAAATTTTATATTTTTCTTTATTTTCAATTATATAGCCTGTTATATTACGTCCGTTCTTTTTGTAATCTGTAATTTCACCTTTTTTATTTGCTGCCGATGCTGCAATGTAAAGTCCCTCGGTATCTACAAACCCAAGCCTTTCGGCAAGAGTATTATTTTCAATTGAAACGGCATAAGTTCTTCCTGATGAGTCTTTAAGTGTATCGTATTTTTTTTCGCCGAAGGTTATATAGGAAGAGGTATCTGCAAAAGCCTCTTTATTTTCATAGTTTTTAAAGGTTTCCTTGTCTGCTATATAAATATCATATGCGCCCGTATCAACCATTTCTTTAAAAACCTCATCAATATCTCTTTGAAGGTCACCTGTTCTGGCATAAACGCCGGCAAGCTTTTTCCCGTCGTCGTTTGCATCTCTGAGAAGAAGCTCAAGCTCTGCCTTGTTGTCCATAAAGGACTGCGTATTTATATATTTGGTGCCTGCATATGAAACCGTAAGGTCAGGAGAAACCTGGGCAGTCATATTGTTATAAACAAACAGAAGGCATACAATAATAAGTGATAAAAAAATCAGATGCCATTTATAATATCTGATAAATCTGCGAAGCGCACGCCTCATTTAATATCAGTCCTTTCATAACGTTATGTATTATATACCATATTTTCCCGTTTTACAAGTGTTAATTTAAAAAATTAACTGCTTGTTAATATCTATGCCTTTATTTTAGCCCACAGTGATGAAAGGATAAATACAGCAAGATTTACGAGGACAACGCTTGCACCTACGGGAACTTCAAGGGCGTAGGAAAGAACAATTCCCGTAAAAAAGCATAAAACGCTTATAGCTGCACTGCAAAGAATAACCCCCCTGAAAAAGCGGCAGATGCGCATTGAAGAAAGGGCAGGGAATATAATAAGACTTGATATAAGAAGTGCCCCCATAATACGCATACCCAGTACGATTGTTACTGCTGTAAGTACAGCGACAGCCATATTGTAAAGGTCTGTGCGGCTTCCCGTTGCACGGCTGAAATTTTCATCAAATGTGATTGCAAAAATTCTGTTGTAGAAAAGAAGATAGAGTATAAGTACAACAATTGATAAAATAACGCTGATATATACGTCGCTTTCGCTCATGGCAAGAATACTTCCGAACATATAGTTGCATATATCTGCATTTATGCCGCTTGTCATTGACGTAACAACAATACCCACCGCAAGAGCGGATGATGAAAAAATTGCAATTGCGGCATCTCCTCCCAAAAAGCTGTTTCTGGATATTTTCAAAAGAAAAAATGCAGCAATAACCACTATCGGAACGGAAACCATCAGCGGGGAAGAATTAAGTGCAGCGGCAATAGCGAGTGCGCCGAACGAAACGTGGCTTAATCCGTCGCCTATCATACTGTAGCGCTTTAAAACAAGGCTCACCCCTAAAACGGAGGAACACAGGCTTACAAGCATTCCAACGATTACCGCACGCATTATAAAAGAATAGGAAAAGAGAGCTTTAATTATTTCCATTATCACATACCTCCCATTTGCTCAATCTCATATTTGTGCGGAGTGCCGAAGAAAATAGTGGTTTTAGCACCGATATGAAGCACGTGCTTTGCTACCGAAAGGGAAGAGTGAACGTCGTGTGATACCATAATAACAGCAGTGCCCGCATCGTTTATTTTACAAATAACCTCGTAAAAATCTGCCGTTGCGGCAGGGTCAAGCCCCGAAACAGGCTCGTCAAGGAGAAGAAGGGATTTTGCACTGCACAGCGCACGTGCAAGAAGCACTCTCTGCTTCTGCCCTCCTGAGAGATTTCTGAAACATTCCCTTTTAAGGTCATATATGGAAAGAAGCTCCATATTCTTTTTTGCAATGTCCTTTTCCTTTTTTGTATAAAAAGGCTTTAATCCCATCTTGTTAAGAGTGCCTGAAAGAACGACCTCCCACACTGATGCGGGGAAGTTTTGCTCAAGAAGTGCCGTTTGCGGAAGGTATCCGATATCACAGTGACGCATACCCTCACAAAGGGTTATTTCTCCCTTTGATGGTGCTTTGAGGTTAAGCAGTGCTTTAATAAGTGTGCTTTTTCCGCTGCCGTTTTCGCCAAAAATGACAAGGAAATCACCATTTTCCACATTGAAATTTATATTTTCAAGAACATTTTTACCCTCATAGGAGAGGGTAAGATTTTCAACTGTAAGTATGTTTTTCATAAGTTCTCCTACATAAGCGGTGCAAAAATTCTTAAAATTGCATTAAGAATTTTTTTTAGCGGTTTCATTTTTGTAAAATATTCGGGTGTAATAAGCTGACATTTTTTCAGCGTATCCTTAAAATCATTCAATACGGAATATACAACGGGACAGTCAAGAAACCACGCTGCACATTCAAAATGCAGATAAAGGCTTCTGTAGTCGAGGTTGATACTTCCTACAACGGCAATTTCATCATCGCAGCAGAAAGTTTTGCCGTGGATAAACCCGGGCATATATTCATAGACCTTTACCCCTGCGGCAATAAGCTCTTTATAATAACTGTATGCAACGGCACGTGCATACCAGTGGTCGGCAATAAGGGGACAGATGATTTTGACATCTACACCGCTGTGTGCGGCATTTGTCAGTGCAACCATCATTTCATTGTCAAGTATCAGATAAGGGGTTGTTATATAAACGTATTTTTTCGCTTTATTGATTATATCAAGGTATATAAATTCTCCCGTCTGGTACTTATCCTGCGGAATGTCTGAATACGGCATAACATAACCGCATTTTGAATTTTCATAAAGACTTTTTTCCTCCTGTGTAAAGGAAGGCTCAAAATCCTTTATATCTTCCTCTTTCTTTGTGGTATGCCACCACAAATGGAGAAACATCTGTGTAAAGCCAAATGCTGCCTCACCCTTTATCATAACGGACATATCCTTCCAGTGCCCGTAAGGGTAATCTATATTGATATACTCGTCAGAAAGGTTTATTCCGCCCGTATAGGCAACCTTTCCGTCTATAACAAGTATTTTCCTGTGGTCACGGTTATTCTGCGTAGCCGAAAGAAACGGCATAAAAGGGCTGAACACACGGCATTTTATACCATAGCTTTCAAGCTTTTTCGGGTAGCCAAATGGCAGAAGAGAAAGGCTTCCCATTCCGTCATACATAACACGCACATCAACACCCTCGGCGGCTTTCCGCTTTAAAATTTCAAGAATGCTGTTCCACATTTTACCTTCTTTAATTATAAAGTATTCAATAAAAATATAACGCTCGGCTTTCTCAAGTTCTTTTAAAAGGGAGGCAAACTTTTCCTCGCCAACGGAAAAATATGTTGCCGCACCGCCATGGTAAGCGTTATGCCCCGAAACATTGTTTATAAAGCGAACCGTATTAAGTCTTTCGGGGAATTTTTCTGATATTTCATCTAAAACGATGGGGTCCTGTGCATAGTTTTGTGTAATTCTTTTTTCAATGGAAGTTAGCTTGTTGAAAAAAAGCTTTGTATGCATCTGACCTGTTATAAAAAGATAGAAAAGTCCTCCGAACATCGGAAACATCAAAATGGGAATTACCCACGCAAGCTTATAGGTAGGGTTAGAGTGCCTGTTCACGATTATAACAACCGTAATGATACTGATAAGCTTTAAAAAGATGTCAAAATACAGAAAATATTCACTTATACGCATCAGCGATGCTACTGCCAGAAGAAGCTGAATTATAAGAAGAAAACTTACAATCGTAATCTGGCTGAACATCACCTTGAGAAGCTTTCTCATAAATTTCACCTTTTAAAAAGAAATTTCAACAGTTCTTGTTTTATCGTTCCATATAACATTTGCCTTTACTGCCTCCGCAATAACTCTTGCAGAAACAAGATTTGTGCCACGGATATTTATGGGTGGTGCAATGGTCGGGGAAAGAATACCGTCAACAGTTATTTCACCCTGCGGGCTGACATTTACAACATTATTGCCTTTTATGCAGGTAACAATACCACTGTCAGCATTCCAGGAAACAGTGTATCCCATCAGCTCCATAAGTGTTCTGAGAGGAAGATATGTTCTTTCATAATAAATGATAGGCGGAGCCTTGTCAAAATATACTTTTCTGCCGTTATATTCTACATAAACCTCTGTGCTGAACGGCATATCCATATACTGTGCGTAGCTTTGGGCATATCCGCCTTCTCTGCCGTAAATGGTAAGGAGAGCACAGCTTGCAAAGGAATATTCATCAATCCATTCCACACTATCGGGAATATTAATCTGTAAAAGAGAGGTGCATCCGCCAAATGCCATTGAATCAATATATACAATGCTTTCGGGAAGATGAACCGAAAGAAGGTTTTCGTTTGCCATAAATGCGCCCGAGCCTATAGCAGTTACTCCGTTAGGAATCTCGGCATGGACGTCTGAACCTCGGTAGGAAATTAAAATTCCGTTTACACAGACAAAGTCACCCTCGAAATTTTTCATCCATACAGTATCATCAAATGCACCTGCTCCAATATGTGAAACTGTCGGGGGAATAGTTATTTTTTCGAGGCTGTAGCAATGCACAAATGCATTGTCACCGATTTTTGTGAGCGTGTCGGGAAGAATTATTTCTTTAACTGTAGTATTATAGGCAAATGCGTTTGCCGCAATACTCTTTACACCTGCAGGAACTGTTACACTCTCGGCACTGCCGTTATATTTAAGAAGTGTTGTGCCGCCAAGCATCACAAATTCAGAGCCGGACGAGGTTATCCACGAAGTATTGTCGAAAGCGTCAGACTCAATATTCTCAAGAAATCCCTTGAAAACAACATTGGAAAGAGAAGTACAGTCGGCAAATGCACGGCTTCCTATATAAGAAACTGTTGCGCCAATCTCAACGCTTGTGAGCTTGGGACAGGCGGAAAATGCATTTGCAGAAATTGTGCTGATGCCGTCAGGGATAGAAAGAGTTCTCAGTGTCGGAGAGCCGTAAAAGGCTGATGCGCCTATAGAAACAACATTGTATCCGCCAAGTGTCAGGGGTATGGTGATGTCCGTCGGTTCACCTGCAAAGCCTGTTATTGTGCCGGAGGATTTATCAAAAAAGTAAAGTACGTTTCCTACCTTGTATACGGGTATTCTCGGTGCGCAAAGTGCCGTATTCTGAAATGTTATTAAAATGAGAAGTGAAATAATAAGCAATCTGATTTTTTTCATTGTTTTCATTCCTTTCCTCAAATGCATAAAAACCATTATATAATAAAACCCCGATTTTGTCAAATCGGGGTTTGCTCATAATCTTTTGGGAACTGTACAATTGTCAATGATGGGTGACACTTTTCTTAAAAAATAAAAAGTGTTACTCCAAACTACCCTTGTCAAGGTGGAACTGCTATGCAGTCTTACCTTGACAAAATACCTATGATATAATGTTTTCAAGGCGTAAGCAA
>JAZORN010000016.1:0-6939 GCA_045656645.1 Clostridia bacterium
TGCTTTTCCTTTTCCCCAAAAAGCATGGTCTGCTTTTCGGGGTCCCCGAAAGTCGCAAGACTTTTGGGGAAAGGAGCAAACGAGCGACAAGTTTAAGTTTTAGAAAACTTAAACCAAAGCGAGCCTTGCGACGCGGAGAGGTGAAGTTTGTTTGTAGCAAAAAGCTTTAAAAATGAAGAAAAATCTAATAAAATTAGATTTTTCAACAAAAACAGGAATTTTTTTAATTTTTCGAGCTCGTTACACTGCGTTTTCTTATTGCCTTTTTGCGGTCTGGACTTTTTTTACAGCCCAAAATCTGTTTTAGAGTTTTGCTCTTATTATCTTACCGCTTGTTGTCTTTGGAAGCGACTCACGGAATTCAACTATTCTGGGGTATTTATAAGGTGCAGTATGCTCCTTAACATAAAGCTGAATTTCACGTTTAAGCTCTTCACTGGGAGTAGTGTCCTTTGTGAGCACAATGCTCGCCTTTACTACCTGACCTCGGATTTCATCAGGTGCCGCACTTACGCCGCATTCCACAACGTAGGGAAGCTCCATAATAACGCTTTCAATTTCAAAAGGCCCGATTCTGTAGCCTGATGACTTGATAACATCATCAATTCTTCCAACGTAGAAGTAGAAACCGTCCTCATCCTTATACGCAACGTCGCCCGTATGGTAAAGGCCGTCGTGCCAAACCTCTTTCGTCTTTTCCTCATCCTTGTAATATCCTTTGAAAAGACCGCAGGGCACTCTCTCAGAAGTGCGGATAACGATTTCACCGTTTTCACCTACATCAACACTGTTTCCGTCAGGGTCAACAATATCAACATCATAAAGCGGAACGGGCTTACCCATAGCACCGAGTTTATACTCTCTGCCGTAAAGGTTACCGATAAGACACGTTGTTTCAGTCTGACCGAATCCCTCCATGATCTTAAGCCCCGTAAGCTTTTCAATCTGCTTATAAACCTCGGGATTAAGTGCCTCACCCGCAGTATTTGCGTGCTGAACAGATGACATATCGTATTTTGATATATCTTCCTTTATAAGCATTCTGTACATTGTGGGCGGTGCACAGAAAGTTGTTATGCCATACTCTGCAAAGAGCGGTAATATGTCTGCCGCATCAAACTTGTCAAAGTCATAAACGAAAAGTGCCGCCTCACAAAGCCACTGACCGTAAATCTTACCCCAGGCAGCCTTTGCCCAGCCAGTATCTGAAATAGTAAGGTGTAATCCCTCAGGATCAACACAGTGCCAGTAATTTGCCGTATGGAAATGACCGAGCGGATATGTGTAGCTATGAAGTGCCATTTTGGGATTTCCCGTTGTACCTGATGTGAAATACATCAGCATATCATCATTTCCGCAGGGGGAATTTTCCGTTCTTTCATAAACATCGGAAAATTCTTTATATTCACTGTCAAAATCTCTCCAGCCGTCTCTTTTTCCGCCAACGATAATCTTTTCCTTCAGTGTAGTTGCATTTTTCGCACCAAGCTCTGCCTGATGGGCAATATCTCCGTCAGCACTGCAAAGCACAGCATCAACACTAGCCGCATTATAACGGTATTCATAATCGTGCTCCTGCAGAAGGTTTGTTGCGGGAATTGCAATTGCACCGATTTTGTGAAGTGCCAGAATTGCAATCCAGAACTGATAATGGCGCTTTAACACAAGCATAACCTTGCTGCCCTTCTTTATGCCGATTGATTCAAAATAATTTGCGCATCTTGCCGATTCACGCTTAAAGTCGGCGAATGTAAATCTTCTCTCCTCCTTATTTTTTGAAAGGTGGAGCATTGCAAGCTTTTCAGGCTTCTTTTCTGCAATTGCATCAATAACGTCAAATGCAAAATTGAACTTGTCCTCATTCTTGAAATCAATCTGTGTAAGAGAGCCGTTTTCATCTTCCTTCGTTTCAATAAAGTTATGATAAACACGTCTGTACTCTCTGTGCGGCTTGTATTTCGGATTTTTAATAATTGCCTTTTCTTCTTTTACGTTCTTTTCACCGTGAAGAACTATTGCGTAGAACTCACAGTTCTGTCCGCCTACCGCAATCATACCGTGCGGCGTTGTACTGTCATAGTAAATAGTATCGCCTGCATTAAGTATTTCAGTATGGCTTCCAATCTGCACTTTAAGAGAGCCACTGATTACAATATCAAATTCCTGACCTTCGTGACTTGTAAGCTCGATATCGCGTCTTTCCGCATTTTCATCGTATATACAGTTTACGTAAAGCGGCTCTGACACTCTGTTTTTAAATGCTGATGCAAGGTTATAGTATACCATACCGTGCGCCTGCTCAATCTTTTGTCCCTCACCCTTACGTGTTACGGTGTGTGACCTGAGGTTTGAGCTTACACCCTCGATAATATCTGTCACACCAACCTTGAACGCAAGTGCGCATCTGTAGATAAAGGCAAAGCTTAAATCATGCTCGCCCGCCTCGCACGCTGCATACTCCTCACGTGATACACCGGTAAGCTTTGCCATAGTTTCTATGGAAATTCCGTCTATCTGACGAAGTTCCTTAATTCTGGCAGCAACCTCACCCATCTTAAAATCAAGTCCTGTCATTAAAGTTTCTTCCATAATTCAACCATCCTCTCTTCCTTTGAGAAGTCTATAGTGCCTTATCCGACACACAAAAAAGCCGTCCCAAAGAGATTTCTTTGAGACGGGCTGTATTCTACCCGCGGTACCACTCAAATTGCAAAGGGCGTTACCCCTGTGCCACTTCAGACTCTATCAAGCCCTATGCACTGACGCAGCATTCTCGAAAAGGTTCTACTTGCCGCAAGGGCTTTCTTCCTTTCAACTCAGGAGCTACAGCAAACTGTTTCACTTTAGCAACTCACACCGACCGCCGCCTCTCTCGAAAGCTACGCAGAAGCACTCTCCATCATCGTTTTTATTATTTAATTGATATGATTATACTACCACATATTTTTTGTGTTGTCAACACATTTCCCTTCTAATTTAAACATTTTCCCTTCTAATTTAAACATTTTTACAATATTACAGTTTTAACATCACTTCTCTTTTTGTCAAGAAACTCACTCCTTTATTATAGTTTCCTCGAAGTGTTTGAGCAGCTAGGTGCAATTCATGAGCCGTAGGCTCAATTCATGAAATCAGAGATTTCAATTCGTGCCGTAGGCAAATTTCATTGAAAAAAGCACCGACGAAAGTCGATGCTTTTTTCTGGTGCGGATGACAGGACTTGAACCTGCACGCCAAAGACATAAGAACCTAATGGTTATATAGCGTATGTGAAAGAATATCTTTAATAATTATAAGTTATTAGGAACCATAAAACTCATTAAATCATTAGGTTTACTAACATTTTCAACTATTTCTTACTGTCATAAGCTTTGGTATTTTGACAAGGGAATTAGAGTTTAATTTTTAGAAAAATATTCACCTGGGGAACAGTTAAACTCTTGCTTGAAAACACGGTAAAATGTTCCCATCGAGTCAAAGCCACTTTCAAAAGCACAGTAAGTGTTTGTATGTTTTTTTTCGTGCATAAGTAAGAGATAGTGTCGTAATCTTAGGATATTGACATAGCTGTTAAAACCTATTCCAAAATTCTTTTTAAAAAAACGTGATAGATAGCTTTTTGAATAGCCAAATTTATCGGACAAGGTGTCCAATGTTATTTTTTCGCGGAAATTCTGATTCAGATAAATCAAAAGAGCAGATGAAAACTCTGTATCAAAAGATTTTTCAGTTCCGGTAAGAAAAATATTATCAAGCACAATTCCGAGAATAACATACAGATATCCTCGAAGTTTTAGTTCATTACATCCATCTTTTATTTCATCAATATAAGATTTAATTTTTTTTACTGTATCCGCATCGCAAATAAAAGGACTATTTATATGTTTACCTTTTGTCGTTTGAGAAAATTCATTACATATCTCCAAGGGTATAATTAATATACTTGATTTTGAGTTCTTGATAGAGCGGAACAAATGTGCATCATAACTCATTGCAATAGCCATTTGGCCTTTTTTTAGAATCTTTTGATGGTCGTTTATAAAGGCTCTAATTTCGCCTTCTTCAACAAAATACAATTCGATTTGCGAATGAAATTTAAACGGACAGCTTCCATCTATATTGTCGTTTACAACTTCTTTTATAAGTTCTCGGCTTCTTTCTCTTTCAAAATCAAACCGTGCATGCATAAAATCCCCCTCCTTATGACAAAAAATGAGATAGATTTCTTCAAAAATGGAAAGCGAGTATCATAGATTAATGTTATTATACCATTAATAGTAAAAAAAGAAAAGAGTTTTTTCAGTTTTTACTATTAGATATAAAAGAGAATTGCTATGAGGATTAAAGAGGTTAATACGTATTTTGTCAGACCACGATGGGGTTTTGTAGAAATTGTCACAGATGAAGGAATTGCTGGTTAGGGCGAAGCAGTGCTGGAAGGTCACTCAGCCGCAGTTCTTGCCTGCGTTCAGGAAAAGAAAGACTATCTGATTGATGCAGTACTTGAAAGAGTTGTGGCAATCCGTGAGTCTTGCGGAAAATACTTTGGCATTGCAATAGATTTTATGGCAGAGTACATAAGCCTATGGCAAAAATTTCAGCAAAGAAACTCGAAGAATTTGACCCGATGTTTATAGAAGAGCCTGTTTTGTGTGAAAATATGGAATGCTTTAAAGAAATTGCTGCTTGCTGTAATATTCCTATTGCAACCGGTGAAAGACTATTCTCAAAATGAGATTTTAAAAAGCTTCTTTCTGCAGGTGGCGTAGACATAATACAGCCTGATTTATCTCATGCCGGTGGTATTACGGAGGTCAAAAAAATTGCAGCAATGGCAGAAAGTTATAATGTAGCATTGCCACCTCATTGTCCGCTTGGCCCAATAGCACTTGCGGCCTGCCTTAATGTTGATGCTACAAGCTATAATGCGGTTATCCAGGAGCAAAGCATGGGTATTCACTATAACGTTGGGAAAACAGTTCTTGACTATGTTAGCAATAAAGTTGATTTTAAATTTACAGACGGCTTTGTAAATCTGCCAAGGCTTGCCGGTCTCGGCGTTGATGTTAATAAAGAGCTTGTAATTGAAGAAAATAAAACACCCCACAACTGGAAAAACCCTGTTTGGCATCACGAAGATGGTTCTGTTGCAGAGTGGTAAACGATTTGATAAGGAGAGGTGTATTATGGGAACACTAAAAATAGGTTGGGCTGAAGAAAGTTTAGTGCCAGATAAAAAAGTAAGCCTTGCAGGACAGTTTTATGAGAGAATTTCAGAAGCTGTTGAATCTGAAATATGTGCTACAGCAATGGCAGTAGAATCTGATGAGGAACAAATGATTCTTGTTTCAGTTGATCTGGAGGGTTTTCCTGAAGCATTAGTAAATCTGGCACGTGAAAAATTTGCTAAGTTGACAAAAGAAATAGATCCAAGAAAACTTATTATTTCTGCCACGCATACACATGCTGCAATGCGAGTTGCAGGACGTGGCTCAGCAAAATCAAAAAGCGGTCAGATGGTGGATGCAAGAGCGGCAATGCTTGAGGAATTTTTGCCCAAAGATAAACTCTATGTGGCTAATGTGACATCTGATGATAGCATTCTGACACCCGAAGAAGGAACGCAGCTTGTAACCGAGAAGATTGCATTAGCGGCTCACAGAGCGTGGGAAAACAGAAAAGAATCTTATTACACCAATGAATTTGGAAGAGCTGCGGTTGGTATGTGCCGCAGAGTTTGCTATGATGACGGCAGTGCACAAATGTGGGGAGATACCAATACCGCAAATTTTGTGTCCATGGAAGGCGGAAGCGACTCTGGAATAGAACTTATTTATACCTTTGATGCTGACAAAAACCTTACCGGAATTGTTGCAAATATTGCGTGTCCGGCACAAATTCTTGAGCAAAGGAACCTTATATCGGCAGATTATTGGGGTAGGACAAAAGCGATTTTGCGTGAGAAATTAGGAGAAAATATTTATTTATTAGGTTTGTGCGGAGCGGCAGGCGATCAGTGCCCGAGAGATTTGGTAAGATGGGTTGATCCTGAAACCCCTATTAATGACCCTAATGTAAAGAGGGAACATCTAATTAAGCGTAAGGCAGATCCGTCAATGTACGATATAAGCGGCTGCAATAGGGTCGGTAAAAGAATTGCTAATGAGATTATATCTGTATATGAGGAAATTACGGATTTAAAAGAAGAAGCGGTTTTCGAACATAAAATTATAGATTTGGATTTGCCACTAAGAAGAGTTACGATGCGTGATTATTACAATGCTGTAAGGGAAATTGCGTATTATATAGAAAAAAACAAAGACAAAGAAGCTTTTGATTATGAGGATAGCGCAAGACTCAATGTTCACATTGGCACGATACAAAGATATCGTGATCAACAGTTTGAAAATGTTGTTACTGCCGAAACTCATATTATTCGTTTTGGCGATATTTCAATTTCAACAAGTCCTTTTGAACTGTTCTTGGATTATGGTAATATCATTAAAGCACGCAGCATGTCAGAGCAAACATTTATTATTCAGCTGTGCTGTGGAGGACTTGGGTATTTGCCTACCGAGAAAGCTGAAAAAGGTGGACACTACAGCGCTTATGTTTCGAGCGGACGTGTTGGACATGAGGGTGGCGACCTTTTGGTAAGAAAGACAGTTGAAGAAATAAATAAAATGTTTCAATAAAACGTATTGGAGGAAAATGTACTATGAGAAAATATTTGTTACCAGAAAAGGGAAACTTTTATAAAGCGAACCTACACTGTCATACAACAATATCGGATGGTAAAATGACACCTGAAGAAATAAAGGAAGCGTATACATCAAGTGGATACTCTGTGGTAGCGTTTACTGACCATGATGTTTTGATTCCGCATCCTGAGCTTGCAGACGAAAAATTTCTGCCGTTAAATGCTTATGAGATGGAAAT
>JAZORN010000017.1:0-8795 GCA_045656645.1 Clostridia bacterium
ATTCCGGCTGTTAGTAATTTGGTTGTAAAGAGTGCATCTGCACAGATGGCACGTACCTTAAGTACTTTGCTTGCAGCAGGTATTCCTCTTGTGGAAGCGGTAGAAATCGTTCGCGATATTATGACCAATGTGTACTTTAAGGAAGCATTGGACAATGCGAGAAATGAAGTTATGGTAGGACAGCCCTTGTCCAGACCTTTGGAAGAATGTGGTTTATTCCCGCCTATGGTGTACTATATGACTCGTATCGGTGAAGAAACCGGTAATACGGAAGATATGTTGAATAAGCTGGCGGATTACTACGAGGAAGAAGTGGAAATGGCGGTGGCACTTGGTGCAGTAAGTGTAACCCTCGGCAAACGTATTTTGCGTACCGAAACGGCACCCATTGCAATAAGCAGTGCGATTCTGTATGAGCTTGGTGAAATGCAGTGATAAAGCTTTATTATACGTTTTCAAACCCCGATAGTATAAAATTTATAAAAAAATCGCTTTTTCTTTTCAGCGGAAAAAATGATTTTGTTTTAAAACGAACAAAAAACGGGAAGCCGTATACGGATGAAAACATTTATTTTTCACTTTCGCACACAGACGGACTTACCGTTTGCGCAGTGAGTGATGGCGAAATTGGAATAGATGCGGAAAAAATACGTCCGATAAAGAATAAGGAGAAAATTCTCCTGCGCTTTATGGGTGAAAATGTGAAAAACCTGGCAGATGAAGATTTTCTTAAGAAATGGACTGCATTTGAAAGCAGGGTAAAATATTTCGGAGAAAAGCTTACCGTGTGTCCGAACACAAAAAAAGAAAAAAGTAATGTTCAGACAATTTCTGTTGGTGAGTATATAGTTTCAATATGCTCGCAAAAGAAAGAAAAAATTATAAAGGAGAAAACAGATATGGCAGTTTTTTATAAAGCGGATATCCTTTTGCCAAAGGCAGAGGATTTGACAAAATGGAGTGTAGTTGCGTGCGACCAGTATACCTCACAGCCCGAATACTGGGAAAAGGCAGCAGAGCTTGTTGGTGAAAGTCCAAGCACGCTTAACCTTGTATATCCCGAGGCTTTTTTGTCTGAGGGGGATGCAAGAATTGAAAAAATCAATAAAACAATGCAAAACTATTGCGATGAAGGCTTATTTAACCTTTATAAAAACTGTTTTATCTATGTGGAAAGAACTCTTGGCGGCGGCAGGGTTAGAAAAGGTATTGTCGGCGCAGTTGATTTGGAGGACTATGATTTTCATAAGGGTGCTAAAAGTAAAATCCGTGCAACGGAGGGCACAGTTATGGAAAGAATACCCCCAAGAGTAAAAATAAGGGAAAATGCACCGCTTGAGCTTCCGCACGTAATGCTCCTTGTTGATGATAAGGAAAAGCTTCTTATAGAAAACATCAAAAAAGGCGAAAAGGTTTATGATTTTGAGCTTATGGCAGATGGCGGACATCTTGAAGGATGGGTAGTAGACGGTGAAAATGCCGACGCATTTTTGGAAAATGTGGAAAAGTTTGCCTTAAATGCACCTGACGGTCTTGTTTTTGCGGTAGGTGACGGTAACCATTCCCTTGCTACGGCAAAGACCTGCTGGGAAAACCTTAAACCCTCTCTTACAGAGGAAGAAAGAAAGACGCATCCTGCACGTTTCTGCCTTGTTGAAATTGAAAATATCCACGATGATGTTCTGGAATTTGAGCCTATACACAGAGCAGTATTCGGTATAGAGGATAAAGATGCATTTTTGAAGAAAATTATGCAGGAGCTTGAGTGCGAGCCTCTTGATAACGGTGGTCAGCACATAGTATTTGTGGCAGACGGCAAGAAGACAGACCTTTACATAGCAAAAATGTCAAGCCCCCTTGCAGTGGGAACACTTCAGAAGTATCTTGACAGCCTTACATATGAGGTTGACTATATCCACGGTGAAGACGTTGTTGAAAAGCTCAGCAGCGGAGAGGGTGCAGTAGGATTTTTGCTTCCCAAGCCTGAAAAAAGCAGCCTTTTTGAAACCGTAATAAAGGACGGTGCGCTTCCGAGAAAGACCTTCTCAATGGGTGAGGCAAATGAAAAACGTTACTATATGGAAGCAAAAAAGATAAAATAAAACGAAAATATTTCTTTAATTATTACGAAAAATATTTAAAATCACGCATAAAAACAAGTTTCGCCAATAAAATGTAACATCAAATGCGAAATTAAAAACCCCTATATATTGGGGTTTTTGTTTTGAAAAGATACAAAAAGTTAAGTAAATGTTACAAAGTTATAACAAAAACCGCAAAAAAGCTTGACAAAAGTCGTTTTGTTGGCTATAATGGGTGAGGCAAACGGGAAACGCCAAATTTATTTTCCGTTTGGTATTTAAAGGACGTGATTTAAATGTTTTTAAACAGAAAAGCTAAATCGACCGTCGCAGCCATATGTGCAGTGACATCGATTATGTGCAATATATTTACTGCGGCGGCGGCTCCTTACGGATACAGCAGTGTTGATGCTGTAAGGACAAAGGCGCTCGGTGAATATCTCAGTGCAAATGCAATTGTTGCAATGCTCCCTGATAAGGCGCCCACAGTAATTGATGAGGCTATAGAGCTTTCTTCGGAGGATGTGCTCGTTGCATACAAAACTGTTAGCGAGACCGAGGCGGTTTCCTACAATACAGTTAAAAGACTTAACTCATCTCTTGAGGCAGGCTCTACCGTAACAGTACGTGAGGGCGTAGAGGGTGAGAAAACTGTTAAGTACAGAGTTAAGTATGAAAACGGTGTAGAGGTTTCAAGGGAAGAGCTTGAAGAATATGTTACGAAGGCTCCTCTTGATAAGATTGTTGAATACGGCAATAAAAATGCTACGGCAAATTCACCTGTAAATACAGGAAAGCTTAATTACAAATATGTAATTGAATGTAAAGCAACCGCCTATGATATGTCTCCCGAAGAAAACGGCGGATATGCAGGACAGACAGCGACTGGTGTACCGCTTGACAAGGGCGTTATTGCAGTTGACCCGAAGGTTATCCCTCTCGGCTCAAGAGTATATGTAGAGGCGCTTGACGGAAGCTGGAGCTACGGTTACGCAGTTGCGGCAGATACGGGTGGCGCAATTAAGGGTAACAGAGTAGACCTTTGCTACAGAACAAGGTCTGAATGTATACAGTTTGGCAGAAGACCTTGCCGTGTATATGTACTTGACTGATTATTAAGCGATTGGAAATTATCTTTCCAATCGCTTTTTGTATATTCAAAAACATAGAAGATTTTTTGTAAAACAAAAAATCCACCTTCATTTCGCATTTCGAACTTCGAACTCCGAATTTATGCTGCTGTTACTTTTTTGTACTTAGTACTTTTTTAACAACACCCTTTTAATTCTCATACAACGAAAATCTTACTCATATATTGTCTTGGAGGGGATTTATATGAGTAATGCACCGCAGCTTATGAAAAACACACTTTTACTTGCGGCGAGCAGTATACTGCTGAGGTTATGTGCGCTCTGCTTTCAGGCGTACCTTGCGGCAAAGGTAGGCGCACAGGAGCTTGGTGTTTTTGGTATAATTGCATCTGTGGGGGTGGTTTTTGCCACTGTAAGTATTTCAGGTGTGCGTTTCAGTGTGACACGCCTTGCGGCGGAGGAGATAAGCCGTGGAAACAAATTTCCCCATACTCTGATGCGGTGTGCATTTTCATATGCGGCTTTCTTCGGATGCCTTGCAGGAACGGTTATGTTTTTTGGTGCTCCGTTTTTATCAAAGCACTGGGTTATGCAAATATCGGCGGCACCGCCTCTTAAAATAATGGCACTTTCAATGCCTCTTATTGCCCTTGGCAGTTGCGCGGAAGGATATTTTACGGCAAAACAGAAGATTTTCAGGCTTGTTATTTCAGAGGTTTTTGCGCAAGCGGCAAGGATTGTATTTGTTGTTTTCTCCTTTAATGTACACAAAAATTTTAACTCGGCAGATGTGTTGGCAAAGGGCTTTTTTGCGGCAGAGAGTGCACTTTCTGTATCGCTTCTTTTTCTGTATGTTTTTGAAAGCTTTGGAAAAAAGGAAAACGGTAAAAAGAAAAAGCACTTTAAAAATCTTGTCGGTACGGCACTTCCCCTTGCCGTAAGTGCCTATATGCGTACGGGGCTTTCCTCCCTCGGGCAGATTATTATTCCCAGAGGATTAAGAAAAGCAGGTATGGGGGCGGCAAGTGCATTTTCAACCTATGGTGTTATAGGACAGATGTCTATGCCTGTGATAATGTTTCCTGCGGCGCTTCTCACTGCGCTTGGTGAAATTCTTGTCCCGCGCCTTACAAGTGCGCAGGTGCAAAAACAGAAAATAGGAATAAGCTATATTGTAAATCGGGCGCTCAGAATAGGAATTATATTCAGCTTTGGCGTGGCAGGGGTAATGCTCTTTTATTCAAACGAGCTTGGCGAGGCGCTTTATAAAAGCACGGAGGCAGGTCTGTATATAAAAATTTTTGCACCGTTACTTCCAATAATCTATATTGACTGCGTGACAGACGGTTGCCTTAAAGGGCTTGGTCAGCAGGTCTATTCTATGGTCTTTAATGTGCTTGAAGGTGTACTTAACGTCGTGATGCTCTTCTTTTTACTCCCGAAAATGGCAATAATGGGATATATAGTTGTTATGTACATAAAGGAAATATTTAATGCCGCACTCAGTATGCACAGACTTTCAAAGGTTACGTCAGTCGATATAAATATAATGATGATGCTTTGTGTTTGCGCCAGTGTATGGGGTGCGTGGATGATAAACGCTATGGTGGCAGTCTCCTTTTGTCTTGCCGTAAAGCTTTGCACCTATTGCATTTTTTATGTAGCGTTAATTTATATTATAAATGCGATTACACGTGACGATATAAGATGGGTGGTCTCTCTCGCCAATCCTAAAAAAATATGAGAAAACGCCCCGCCGGTGTTGACAAAAACGTGCTATATTGGTAAAATAGAAAGATAGGAAAAAAGAAATGAGGCGACGCACTATGATAAATCTGATTTTGCCAAAAGACTATAACGCAAAGCTTTCACTCCGTGAAACACAGCGTGCAATAAAAATTGTTAAAGATAATTTTCAGCGCAAGCTTTCTTCAGAGCTTAATCTTGACAGAGTAACTGCGCCCGTTATTGTCACAAAGTCAAGCGGAATAAATGACGATTTAAGCGGTGTTGAGCGTAAGGTAGAGTTTGACGTGGGTGCAACGGGTGAGGTTGCCGAGATTGTTCAGTCACTTGCAAAGTGGAAAAGGATGGCACTTTACCGCTACGGTTACGAGCCGGGCGAAGGAATATATACTGATATGAACGCCGTGCGCCGTGATGATAAAATGGATAATCTGCATTCGCTTTTCGTTGACCAGTGGGACTGGGAAAAGGTTATAAGCCGCAACGAAAGAAATGAGGAATTTTTAAAGGATACGGTACGTAAAATTGTAAAGGCGGCGGCAGATACTCAGGAGGTTCTTTGTGAGGCATTTCCCGCTCTGGGTAAGACTATTGAAAGGGAAGTATTCTTTATAACCTCTCAGGAGCTTGAGGATATGTACCCCAATCTTACCGACAAGGAAAAAGAGGATGCCATTACAAAAGAGCATAAAACAGTATTCCTGATGCAGATAGGAAAGGTTTTAAAAAGCGGAAAACCGCACGACGGACGTGCGCCTGACTACGACGACTGGTCACTTAACGGTGATATTTTAGTGTGGAATGACGTTTTGGGACGCAGTGTGGAGCTTTCTTCAATGGGTATACGTGTTGATAAAAATTCTCTCAGAAGCCAGCTTCAGGAAAAGGATGCACTTGAAAGAATGAAATTTGATTACCATAAAATGATTGATAATGAAACGCTTCCCCTTACAATAGGCGGCGGTATCGGTCAGTCAAGGCTTTGTATGCAAATGCTCTGCAGAGCGCATATAGGCGAGGTGCAGGTAAGCGTATGGCCTGAACAGATGCGTAAAGAGTGTATGGAGAAGGGAATATTTCTGCTGTAAAGCGCTTTAAGGATGTAAAAAAACTCCAGACTGCAAAAGGACAGCAGTATAATAAATTCGAAATGCGAAGTTCGAAATGCGAGATGTTGGAGGATTTTTTGCAACGGCAAAAAATCTTCATAAATAAAAGACTCTGTACCCCAAGTGAGGGTGTGGCAAAATGCAATTATTTTGTCGCATCCCTTTTTCTTTGCCTTGTTTTATAAAAATAACCAAAAAAGATAAATTAAAAGCAATTCCTTTGTGCAAAATGACGAATAAAAAAATAAATTATTGTGCATCATACGGATATATAAGAATATGAATTTATAGTAAAATTATATTACGGAGGCACTCTTCGTATATTACAAAAACGAAGTAAAAAAGATAAGGATACTTCGTGGAAAGGACGGTTATGGCAATGAATGTATTTAGTGGAGAGAACATCAGAAATGTAGTAGTTTTAGGACACGGCGGAGCAGGAAAGACGTCGCTTGTTGAAGCGATTTTACATAAAGCCGGCGCATCTGACAGATTCGGTAAAGTTGCAGACGGAACTACCGTAAGCGATTATGACGCAGAAGAAATCAAGAGAAAGATTTCTGTAAATCTTTCAATGGCTCCCTGCGTATGGCATACACCGAAAATTCCCGATTCAAAGCTTAACCTTATCGACACACCCGGTTACTTTGACTTTTCGGGTGAGGCTATGGGCGGTCTGCGAGCTGCCGAGAGTGCACTTATAGTTATAAATGCGAAAAACGGTGTGCAGGTTGGTACTGAAAATGCGTGGAAGTATGCGACCGAGCGCTCTATGGCAAAGATGATGTTCATTAATTTTATGGATGATGAAAATGCCGATTTTGACAAGGTTGTTGCGCAAATTCACGAGAAATTCGGTGCAGCGGCAGCAGTGTTCAGAGTTCCTATCAAGGATGGTAAGGAAATGAAGGGTTATGTCAATATCGTAAGCGGTAAGGCATACTCTGTTGCAAATGATGTTGAAACAGAAATCCCGATTCCTGAAAATATGAAGGCATCTTACGATAAATACCACGATGCCCTTGTTGAGGCTGTTGCCCTGACAAGTGATGAATTGCTCGAAAGATATTTTGCAGGCGATACAATCACAGACGATGAAATGCGCAGTGTCCTTAAGGGCAGTGTTAAGCAGGGGCTTGTTGTTCCCGTATACGGCGGATTTTCTGTTGAAAAGACTTTTGCAGTGCGTTCGCTTATGGATGCTATGCTTAAATATTTACCATCACCCGTGGAGGCAGAAACAGTGCCCGCATGTGATGAGGCGGCACCCCTTAGTGCGGTGGTATTTAAAACACTTGCAGATTCTTACGGAAAGATTTCTGTTGTAAGAGTTATGAGCGGTTCGCTCAAGGCTGATTCGACAGTGCATAATATAACAAAGGACGTTAATGAAAGAATTGGTAAGCTTTATGTACTTCGTGGTAAAAAGCAGATAGAAGTGCCCGAGATTAAGGCGGGCGATATAGGCGCAGTGACAAAGCTTTCATATACGCTTACGGGCGATACCCTCGGAAAGCAGGGAACAGAAGCCCTTGAAGGCGTAGCTCTTCCGCCCACGGTTATAAAGATGGCTGTTGTTCCCCAGGCAAAGGGTGACGAGGAAAAGATAAGCGCAGGTCTTAACAAGCTTCGTGAAGAAGACCCGACATTCTCTGTTATTACTAATCAGGAAACAAAGGAAATGGTTATTTCAGGTACGGGTGAGCTTCACCTTGACGTTATTACGAGCAAGCTTAAAACAAAGTTTGGTGTAGCAGTTGAGCTTACAGTGCCTAAAATTGCGTACAGAGAAACAATCAGAAAGAGTGTTAAGGTTCAGGGCAGACACAAGAAACAGTCAGGCGGTCACGGACAGTTTGGTGATGTATGGATTGAATTCAGTCGCCACGAAGGAAATGACCTCATTTTTGAGGAAAAGATTGTCGGCGGTGCAGTTCCCAAGAACTATTTCCCCGCAGTTGAAAAGGGACTTTTAGAATGTATAGGAAAGGGCGTACTGGCAGGTTATCCCGTAGTAGGTCTTAAGGCGGTGCTTGTTGACGGTTCCTACCATCCCGTAGATTCTTCAGAAATGGCGTTTAAGGTAGCGGCGTCAATTGCGTACAAGGACGGTCTTGCACAGGCAAGTCCCGTGCTCCTTGAGCCTATCGGACATCTTGAGGTTACTATGCCCGAGGAGTTGATGGGTGATATTATCGGTGATATTAATAAGCGCCGTGGCAGAATTTTAGGAATGAATCCTATCGGTGACGGACTTGGCGAGGTTATTGCGGAAGTGCCCGAGGCTGAAATGTGTAAGTATGCAACAGACCTTCGCAGTATGACAAGAGCAAGGGGTAAGTTTACATTCCAGTTTGAAAGATATGAGGAAGTTCCCGAAAATATTGCGCAGAAAGTGATAGAGAGTGCAAAGGCTCAATAAAATAACTAAGGGAGAAATTTGCGCAATGCAGATTTCTCCTTTTGGTGTTAGACACCTTTAATAACTAAGCAAAGCTTAAGAAAATAAGCGGAACGCTTGGCAATATGTACTTTTGCACGCCAAAAGTACCAAAAGCGCCGGGGTTTCGATTCCCCGGACCCCAAAACGACCTCGCAGGGGCGTAAGGAATAATGGGCGATGTATCATTTATACAGTGTGGGTATTGTTTTTCCGTATTTTCCGCCTTTGAACCGCCGCCTACAAAAAGGAAACACTTAGTTTCCTCTGACGGCTGAAATTGCGAGCCAGCAAAGGAAAATGATGCTCGCAATTTCTCGGTAGTCGA
>JAZORN010000018.1:0-17080 GCA_045656645.1 Clostridia bacterium
GTACTAAATCTTCTATGCTTATCATTTCTATTTGATACCTGTTCTCGTATCCTTTTTGCATCATCTTTCATCACCTAAGAACATTATACCACAAAATGAAGAAAAAGCCCAGAATTATCTGGACTTTTTCGACAGTCTGAAATCCTCCCTGATGGGAGGATTTTTTTCTGTATAGGAAATTACTTAATTTTATCGCGAGCGACATTTGTCGTATTTGAATTTAGTCGGGACGCGAAATGGGTGAAGCGGCACGCTTCTTTTTTATTCTGTACCAAAAAGTCGATCTCCGGCATCACCAAGACCAGGGAGAATGTAGCCCTTTTCGTTAAGCTTTTCATCCATTACGCCAAGATAAACGTGAACATCAGGATGCGCTTCAAGAACTTTACTTACACCTTCCCGTACACCTACGATGCTGAGCACTTTAATGTTTTTCGCACCGTACTCCTTAAGAAGAGTAACTGCCGCAGCAAGAGAACCGCCCGTAGCGAGCATCGGGTCGAGCACAAAAACAGTTCTTTGCGCAATGTCTGAGGGTAAATTGCAGTAATATTTTTCGGGTAAAAGTGTATCGTGATTGCGACACATTCCGATATGACCGATTTTAGCGGAAGGTAAAATTCTAAGCATTCCGTCAACCATACCAAGCCCCGCCCTTAAAATAGGAACTATTACAGGCTTATTCTCAGTAATCATATGACATTTTGCAGTCATAAGTGGTGTGGGAATATCAACAGGTGTTGTTTTCATATCGCGTGTTGCCTCATAACAGATAAGCATCGCAATTTCGCTGACAAGCTCCCTGAAAGCTTTTCCGTCAGTATCAATGTGACGCAAAAGACTGAGCTTATGCGAAATAAGCGGATGATTCATAATAGTAAGATTTTCCATTACGTTACGCCATCCTTTTCTTTAGTTTTTTTTATTATAACATTTAATAATACATTTGTCTATATATTTATTGAGTTTTTCCAATTTGTCAAAAAAACATTTTTTATTACAAAGGATATCAAACTTTTTAATATTATATATGGTAAAATATGGATGTAATTTCAGAAAGGAATGGTTAGAAATGTTTAAAAATATGAAAAATTCTCTGCTCGTTTCATTAAGCGGGGAATTAGATCAGTATGCGGCGGCTGATTTAAAGAGTAAGATTGATATTGAAATACAAGCAGCGCAAAAAAGAAACCTGATTATTGACCTTAGCAAGGTTACTCTGATGGATTCGTCAGGTATAGGTCTTATTGTAGGAAGATACAAAATTATACATTCCCTTGGGGGAAAGCTTGCAATATGCGGTGCAAATGAATATGTAGATAAAATGATAACATTGAGCGGTATAAAGAAAATCATCCCTTTATACAAAAACGCAGATGAAGCAGACAAAAAACTTTACGAACTTTATGAAATTGAAAGGAATGATAACAAATGAAAAACTATCTGAAAGCAGAATTTGATGCAAAAAGCATAAATGAAGGTCTTTCAAGAATTATTGTGGCAGGTTTCATTATGCCTCTTGACCCAACGATTGAGCAAATGGCAGATGTGAAAACTGCTGTATCAGAAGCTGTAACAAATGCGGTGATACATGGTTATGAAAATAAAGAGGGATTGGTAACTCTTGAATTAACGACAGAAGACAGATTCCTTACCGTAAAGGTAACAGACGAAGGAGTGGGAATCGAGGATATTACTATGGCAAGAATGCCACTTTTTACATCAAAACCTGACTCTGACAGAAGCGGAATGGGTTTTACAGTTATGGAGAGCTTTATGGATTCGCTACATATAACAAGCCAGAAGAATATCGGCACAACAGTTATTATGACAAAGAAGCTATAAAGGGAGTGCTATTATGAAACAGGAGAATTATCGCCTGATAGCTTTAGCACAGGCAGGGGATAAAGAGGCACTTGAGAACATAACAATGCAAAACCAGGGTCTGATATGGAGTATTGTCAGAAAATTTTCAGGACGGGGAACAGAAAGTGAAGATTTGTTTCAAATAGGAGCAATAGGGCTTATCAAAGCGGTAAACAAATTTAATACGGACTTTAATGTTGAATTTTCAACCTATGCCGTGCCTATGATAATGGGAGAAATCAAGAGATTTTTACGTGACGACGGAATTATAAAGGTTAGCCGTACATTAAAAGAAACCGCAACAAGTGCTAAAATAGCATCAGAGAAAATATCTGCACAAAAAGGAAGCGATGCAACGCTGTGCGAGATTGCCCAAATGATAAATGTAAGCGTAAACGACGTTACTCTTGCATTAGAGGCAACGCAACCACCTGAGTCAATTTATAAAACAGTACACGAGGGAGATAACAGCTGTGTGCTGCTAATAGACAAGCTATGCAGTAAAGAAAACGGGGAAGAGGGAATTCTTACAAAAGTTCTTTTAAAGCAGGCAATAATAAATCTGCCTCAGAAAGAAAGGCAGATTTTAATGCTACGTTATTATAAAGAAAAAACTCAGAGCGAGGTTGCAAAAATAATGGGGGTAAGTCAGGTTCAGATTTCAAGAATAGAAAAGAAACTTTTAGGAACTCTTCGAAAAAATATAAGTTGATTATCTTAATAATTTTTTGTAATCGCTTGGCGTTTTCCCTGTGACACGTTTGAATGCATGATAAAAGTTAGATGTATTGTTATATCCGCATTTTACTGCAATTTCAAGCTTGGTCAGATCAGTTGATTTTATATATGTAATTGCTCTTTCTATGCGTTTAATTGTAATGTATTCCCAGGGAGAAATCCCGTTAAGCTTGCGAAACTGTCCGCAAAAATATGTTTTACTCATATGAGCAACATCGGAAAGCAGTTCAAGTGTCAGGTCAGAATCAAGGTGTTCATCTATATAATTTAGTGCCGTTTCCATATAGGAAAGAGTCTGAGATGTATATGAAATATCAAATTCCGACAATTGTCCGTCGTAAGAACGTATTATTTCAACGAGAATATTTACAAGATAGATTTTGAGCATCGTTTCGTATTCAGGTTTTTTTGTATCCATTTCATCTTCGATTTTAAATATTAAATCTCGTATGGTTTGCAATGAAGTATGTTCAAGCTTATTCATTGATTTCTTTTTTCTGCTAAAAAATATTTTAATAAGTTCTTTATTTGATATTCCAAAATTATCCGACCATATAAAACGAGGCTCAAAATGTATATTGATAAATTCGGCATTAGTATCAAGTGTTTTTATATAGTGATATTCGTCTGTGCTGAAAAAGAAAATATCTCCATCTTTAAAATCAAATTCAGTCGATTTTGTTGAATATACCCCGCTTCCGCAAAGTACCATTGTAATTTCAAACGCAGTATGATGATGCTCATCATATACGCTGCTATCTTTAGGTACTGCAGAACGAAACACGGTTAAAAGCGAAGTTGCCGCTATGTTCTCAACGTTTTGAAGTTGTTTTTTTTGAATTTCAGGCATAAAAATAACCTCTTTTTAAAAAAGTAAAATCATAATATATTTGATATTTTTCACAAGATAATTGACGAATAAACAGCTATATAATGTTATTATATAATCAAATAATTTAAATGTCAAATATATTATGATTTGAAAAGGAGAGATTTTAATGGCAAAGGTAGTAACTATGGGCGAAATTATGCTTCGCTTGTCAACACCCAATTTTGAAAGATTTTTACAGGCAGACGAATTTGATGTTTGCTACGGCGGAGGAGAGGCAAACGTTGCTGTTTCTCTGGCTAATTACGGTCACGATGCAGAGTTTGTTACAAAGGTTCCCGCAAATCCCATTGGCGATTGTGCCGTTGCAGCACTTCGCAAGATGAATGTTAAGACAGATAACATTGCACGAGGTGGTGAAAGACTTGGAATTTATTTCCTTGAAACCGGCGCATCAATGCGTGCTTCAAATGTTGTTTATGACAGAGCGCATTCTTCTATTTCTACAGCAGTAGCTGCAGACTTTGATTTTGATAAGATTTTTGACGGTTGCGACTGGTTCCATTTCACAGGAATCACGCCTGCGGTTTCCGATGCTGCTGCAGAGCTTACTGAAATCGCTCTTAAAGCTGCAAAGGCTAAGGGTGTAAAGGTTTCCTGCGACCTTAACTTCAGAAAGAAGCTTTGGTCAAGCGAGAAGGCTCAGCGTATAATGACAAATCTTATGCAGTATGTTGATGTATGTATCGGTAACGAAGAGGATGCTGAAAAGGTTCTCGGATTTAAGCCCGGCGAAACAGACGTAACAAGCGGCGAGCTTGAGCTTGCAGGCTATAAGAGCATTTTTGAGCAGATGGTTGAAAAGTTTAATTTTGAGTATGTAATTTCTTCTCTGCGTGTTTCTCATTCTGCATCTGACAACGGTTGGTCTGCTTGTATTTATTCAAGAGACACAAAGGAATTCTATCATTCAAAGGAATACAGAATTCATCCTATTGTTGACCGTGTAGGCGGTGGCGACAGCTTCGCAGCAGGCGTTATCTGCGGTATGCTTGACGGTAAAGATTTCAAGAATGCTCTTGAATACGGTGTTGCAGCATCTGCGCTTAAGCACACAATACCCGGAGATATGAATATCGTTACACGTGCAGAGGTTGATAACCTTGTAGGCGGCGACGGTAGCGGTCGTGTTCAGAGATAAATTACGAAAGGAAGATTATAATGGATATTTTAAAGGAAATTTCTAACATTGGTATTATTCCTGTTATAAAAATCAATGATGCGTCAAAGGCAGTCCCGCTTGCAAAGGCACTTATTGATGGAGGTCTTTGCGCTGCAGAGGTTACTTTCAGAACTGATGCGGCTGAGGAGTCAATCCGTGCAATTTCAAAGGCATTTCCTGAAATGATTGTAGGTGCAGGTACTGTTCTTACAATAGAGCAGGCGGAGCGTGCACTGGGTGCAGGCGCAAAGTTTATTGTAAGCCCCGGATTTAACCCCAAGGTTGTTAAATGGTGTCTTGATAAGGGTGTTACACCTCTTCCAGGATGTACAACTCCTTCTGAAATCGAGCAGGCACTTGAACTTGGACTTAAGGTTGTAAAATTCTTCCCCGCAGAGCAGAGCGGCGGTCTTGCAAAAATTAAGGCAATGTCAGCACCTTACGGTAATGTTAAATTTATGCCTACCGGTGGTGTAAGCCTCGACAATGTAAACGATTATCTTGCAAACAAGAAAATCCTTGCGTGCGGCGGCAGCTTTATGGTTAAGGAAGACTACATAGACAATGACAATTGGGAAGAGATTACAAATCTCACCAAGAAGTCTGTAAGCACTATGCTTGGTCTTGAAATCGGTCATATTGGTATCAACCACGAAAACGAAGAACAGGCAAAAGCTACTGCACAGATGCTTGCACTTCTTATGGGCAAGGATATTGAAAGAGAAAGCGCAAAGGGTATGTTTGTAGGCTCACAGTTTGAAATAATGAAGTCTATGGGCCCTGGCAAGTGCGGACACATTGCCATTCTTACAAATAATGTTGAGAGAGCAATTTATCACCTCGCTGCCAAAGGAATAAAGTTTAACGAGGAAAGTGCTACATTCAACGATGACGGAACAAGAAAGTTCATCTATCTTGCTGAAGAGTTTGGTGGATTTGGCATCCATCTTATTCAGAAGAAATAATCAGTTCCTATATATAAAAGGTGATGTAAGTTTTACATCACCTTTTTCGTTTACTGTCATTGCTCTCTCAGGGTTCGAATCCCACACATAAAAAAAGATACCCACAAAAATGTGGATATCTTTTTTTTGGCGGAGAGAAAGGGATAAGGCTATAAGCAGCCTTCCTGCTTGCCGACCCAAAAGCAAGCTTTTCGGTACCCGTCTGCGCACCAGCGCCCTAAAAACGATTATCAATCGTTTTCTTCACGGTCACTGCCCTCTCAGGGTTCGAATCCCTATTATGTTTTAACAAAAAAAGAACAAGATACCCAACTTCGTAGGTATCCTGTTCTTTTGGCGGAGAGAAAGGGATTCGAACCCTTGAACGGGATTAACCGTTACACGATTTCCAGTCGTGCGCCTTAGACCAACTCAGCCATCTCTCCATTGCTCACCAAATTATTATACACATAAAGAAACAAAAAAGCAAGTGTTTTTTTTAAAATTTTTAATAATTTTAATAAGATAGGAAATAGTAATGAAACCGCCTTCTGTCAAAGCAAAAGGCGGCTCTAACTATTTAGTTAATAAATCATCAACTGTGCTCCAAGTAAGCTTTTCGACAACAGATGAAAAAGTATTAAATCTTGAATCCTGAGGATTGTTAAGTATTGATTGTATATATCGACTATCTTCACTAATTTGCTCATCGCTATAGGTTTCCTCGGGAAGATACAATACGCAGTAATGCACATTAACAAGTTTCTTTGAAATCGGTTCAAGCTTTATCATCATACCAATTTTAGGGAAGTCAGTATACTGATTTTTTCCACTTGTAATAATTATCATCGAATGACTTATATCCTCAACGCTGTCACCACTGAAAAATGTTCTGATAGAATACTCAAGGACATAATCACCAAACTCATTATCCAATACGCTTTCGAGTGTTGATAATAGCCTATCATCATAAAAATACTTGTAATTAAATTCATAAGTTTTAAAAGAATGTTTAACTGCAATGCACCAAGAATTAGGTGCTTTTTCGTTAAGACACTTTTTAATGATATCGCTAAAGTTTTCTTTGTCAGCGTTATAAAGTACACATTCTATCGGGGTATGAGCAGGGTGGCGGAAAATAAACCTGTTGGAATTCTGATACATCAAATCAAGACAAGTATATCTCTTTTTATATTTTTCATTTACAGCTCCGCCATAGTGTATAAGTACTTTCAATACCATTTTTTCGATTTCTATTTCGCCGATTTGATATAAATAATCAGCAAGCAAACAAACGGGAGCATACATACTTTCTACGCAATATACTTTTACGGAGCGATGAATTTTCTTTATTAAATCTTCACGGTCGATGTCTCCGCCGTTGCGCATAAAAATAATCATTGCCAGAATTATATCAATATCAGTTATTAGAACATAGGAGCCGTCTTTTTTCTTTCTCTGAAAATTATAATACTTTCCTGCATATTCAAAATAACGTTTTGTTTGCTCAATATTTTCATCTGTCACAGGGCGTTTCGCTGCATAGAATAAAAACTTTTTAATGTTTGAAGCGTATTCGCTATGCTTATCTGTAAGCGCAATGATTTTATATGCAGATTTATAATGACCTTTTTCCATCAACTTCTTGTATTTATCCATATCCTCAAGAGCTTTTACAATAAATTCTTCTGCATTTCTCGTATTTCCGTGCATAAGATTTCTGAGATATGACCTTACAGAATGTCTGGTTATTATCGTATCCTTTCTTTTTTCTGAAAGAAAAATACGCCTTTTATTTGTAAGATTCTTAATGAGAGTGCTGTATCCGCGAATAGATGCAAACTGACGTATAAGCATATATGTCCAGAATATATCGTTATTTTCAAAAGCAATACAGGCTTCCTTAAATCTTACAGAACCTTCAGTTTGAAAATCAAAGAAATTTTTCATACAAATATCACGTATTGTATGTTTTCTCATTGCATAGTTGTAGGCTTTTGAAAAGTCACGTGAATCAACCTTTTTAAGTAGTTCTTCATTCCATAGCCGGTTAAATTCATGCATAGCTGCATCATCTGTATTTTTACCGGGGATGTTATCTTTTTTATTACGTCTAAATAGCATATAATCCCTCCTATGTGCAAACATAAATATTATACACAAAAGAAGGTTTTTTTTCAATGCTTTTTTGCAAAAAGAATTAAATATTTCGTATAATATCTGTTTTCAGACGGTCTATTATCCTTTTTTCAAGTCTTGAAATATAACTTTGACTTATTCCCAACATATCTGCTACTTCTTTTTGAGTTTTTTCGGTCCTTCCACATAAACCATAACGCATTTTAATAATTTCTTTTTCCCTTTCGCACAGATTGTTCATCGCTGATAAAAGTAACTCTTTTTCAACCTCTTCCTCAAGATGTCTGTCTATTGAATCTTCCTGAGAGCCAAGAATGTCTCCAAGAAGAAGCTCGTTTCCGTCAGGGTCAATATTTAAAGGCTCATCAAAAGAAATGACACTTTTCTGAGCATTGTTTTTTCTTAAGTACATTAATATTTCATTTTCTATACATCTGCTTGCATAAGTTGCAAGCTTAATTTTTTTATCTGACTTAAACGTGTTTACAGCCTTAATAAGACCAATCGTTCCTATAGACACAAGGTCATCCACACAAATATTAGTGTTTTCAAACTTCTTTGCGATATATACAACAAGCCTAAGATTATGTTCTATCAGTGTTTGTCTGCTTCGTTCCTTTTCAATAGTTAAAATACATTCGTTTTCCTCATCAGCAGAAAGGGGAGGAGGGAGGTATGCGCCGCCTCCTATGTAATGAATATATTCATCTAAATCAAGCTTTTTGAACAAACGTATGTAACTTTTATGTGCATTAAACCTTATTGCTTTTAATAAATTCATTTAAAAATACGCTTCCTTTCTGTGCTTTACGAATACGGATTTAAGAGTGCAGCATAGCTTCTGTCCTTCGAAAGACAATGTTCAGATATTGCTACTACACATTTTTCCAAAACTCTCACGCCACAATCATCATATATTTCTGCCTTATCAGGAACAAATCCAATCAACATACCATTTTCTTTACCAAGAGAGGAAAACGGTATCAGACGTGCCCTCAGGCCTTTTTGCGAAACCTCCGTCATAATCCAAGAAAGATTGTCGTGCCCAATGCGTTCAAGTCCGTTTTTTATATCATCATTAAACAGGTGTTTTATTGACCTATATTCAGCAACAATTACGGGAGAAAGTGTAATCGGATCTATCAAAGAATTTCCCGTATCAAGAAGTGCCGTGATTTCAGCTGTATTGTTTCCATAGGAAAGGCAAAGTCTCTTTTTAAGGCTGTTTCCTCTATAGCTTCTACCTGAGAAGAGCCCAAAAAGCTTTACAGCAAGAAAAAACATTGTTCCGCAAAGAGCAAGCACCGTCCACGGAAGATTGAAATAGAATATGCCATTTGAATAAACTGCTCCAAGTCGGGCCCCGATATCGCTGAAATAAAAAACACCAAGCACACACCCGCCGAATCCAAAAGAAACCATATAAAAAATCAGCAATGTTTTAAGGTAATTTTTAAAAGTATAAAAGGGGAACGAGCACGCAACTATCAGCATTGATATAAGCAGCTTACATATTGTTGAATACAAAGCTGAAAAGTCAGGAAAGAAAATAAGAACGGAATAGCACGCACCGATAAATGCCCCGAACATTATTCTGTATTTATTTTGTTTGAGATTTGTAAAAGCGCAGCAGGCTCGCAGTAATATGTAGTTTATAAGTAGATTAACCACAAAAAGAACATCAATATAAATAACCGGCATATTAAATCACCCTAAGTAATTATAATACATTTATTATGAAAAAAATGTCGCAATAAATAACCCATTAAAAAAATTATTTTAATTTATGAATAAAGTTTAAACAATTTAAAAAGTATGAAAAAATTATTAAAAAAGTTTGACATTTTCGCATAAGTGTTGTAAAATAGTAGAGGTTTGATTGGAGGTATACTCTATGAGAAAGATTACTACTATAATAATCACAGTACTTACACTTTTAACATTATCTATAAACTCTGTTGCTGCTGAAACAGGCTATGTTTCGTGCAATTTACTTAATGTAAGGGTGTCTCCCAACACATCATCCGATATCATTGCACAGCTTGAGAAAAACGCTTCATTTGAAATTATATATACCGACAACGGCTGGTATAATATACGTATGCAGAGTGGAAAGACCGGCTTTGTAGCCGCCCAATATGTTACAAAAAATAGTACTGCCGTTAATTCAAATGCGAGTGATGTTGCAAAAAGGATTGCATCTGATGCGTATAATTACATAGGATGTCGTTATTCATACGGTTCTTCCGGTCCGTCAGCCTTTGATTGCAGCGGTTTTACAAGTTATCTTTATAAGAGGCAAGGTTACTCGCTTCCCAGAACTTCAAATTCGCAGGGCAGTTACGGAATATATGTTGAAAAGCAAAACCTTACGGCAGGTGATCTTGTTTTCTTTTCAAACAGAAGTGACAGAAAAATCAATCACGTTGGTGTATATGTAGGAAATAATAACTTTATTCATGCTTCTACAAGCGTCAGGGGAGTAGTAATTGATAATCTTGGCTCTGACTATTATAAAAGAAATTATGTAACTGCAAGAAGAATTTTGTAAATTACTACTAAATGCATTAAAAGACTTGACTTTTTCGTAAGTTAATGTAAAATAGATATATAGCAAATTTTATTCCTTTTCGAAGCGAGAAGGAATTTCTTTTCGGAGGATTTTGTGAGAGTTATATCCGGAAGCGCACGGGGGTTAAAGCTTAGTTCCCCCGAAGGTGTTAATACAAGACCTACACTTGATAGGGTAAAGGAAGCTTTGTTTAGTATGCTTCAGGCATACTTGATAGATGCAGTTGTGCTTGATTTATTTTCAGGTTCAGGCGCACTGGGGCTTGAATGTTTAAGTCGAGGCGCAAAGAAAGCTGTATTTGTTGATAATTCGCAAGAAGCTATTATGTGCATTAAATCAAATCTTTCTTCTGCAAAAGTAGCGGACAAGTCTTTAATTTTTAAGAGCGACTTTTGTGATTATTTAAAAAACTGCAATGAAAAGTTTGATTTAATTTTTCTTGACCCTCCGTATTCGAAGAATTTTTATAAAACTGCTCTTGATTTAATTTGTCAGAAAAAGCTTTTAAAGGATGACGGATTTGTAGTTTTGGAGTGGGATAGTGAAATCGGCTTTCAAAATGAAATTTCTGATTTTGAGCTTCATAAGGAAAAGCGTTACGGAAGAATTGGTATAACCGTATTGAAATGGGGTTTGACACAATGAATGTTGCAATAGTTCCCGGAAGTTTTGACCCGGTAACAAACGGACATCTTGATATCATAAAAAGGACTGCGCAGTTATTTGACGTAGTATACGTCAGCATTTTGTCAAACAGTACAAAATCACCGCTTTTTTCTGTCGAAGAAAGAATAGAGCTTATACGTCGTGCAACAAAGGATTTTCCGAATGTAAAGGTTGAAGGCTTTACAGGTCTTCTCGTTGATTATGCAAGACAAAAAGGTGCAAAGTTTATTGTGAAAGGTCTTCGTGCCGTTACAGATTTTGAATATGAATTTCAGATGTCTCTTACAAACAAACAGCTTGCACCTGAAATTGAAACTTTCTTTATAACAACAAATTCACAGTATGCGTATCTGAGTTCAAGTCTTGTTAAAGAAGTTGGTAAATATTGCGGCGACATATCACAAATGGTGCCGCACGAAATAATAGAAGATATAGAAAGAAAAATAGGGGGTAGACGTGATGGAAATTTTAAAGATTATTGATCTTTTAGAGGATAAGATTGAACAGTCAAAGACAATTCCTTTCCTTAACAGAGCATTAATCGACAGAGAGGATGTCCTTGCAAACATTGAAGAGGTTAGATTAAATCTTCCCGAAGATATGAAGCAGGCTCGTCTTATTAAAGAAGAGAGAAAGAGAATTCTTGCTGAGGCTCAGGCTGAGGCTGATGAAATTATCCGCAATGCTAAAGCAAAGACAGAGCAAATGGTTAATGAACACGAGATAACAAAGAAAGCATACGAACAGGCAAATCAGATTATTGCGGCAGCTCAGAAAAACTCACGTGAGCTTAGAATGGGTGCAAGACAGTATGTAGATTCTTTATTTGCAGATACTGATGCAAAGCTTACAAAGGCACAGTCTATTATCAGAAAAGCACGTGCTGATGTAAGGCAGGAGGCTTCAAAACCTGCAATTGGAGCAGAAAACAACACAGAAAAAGCAGAATAAATTATAGAGGTGTAACTTACTATGTCAGGACATTCCAAATGGAATAATATTAAGAACAAAAAAGAAAAATCAGACGCACAGCGTGCGAAGATTTTCACAAAATTAGGCAGAGAGATTGCCGTAATAGTTAAGCAGGGCGGTCCAAACCCTGACAGCAACGGTAAGCTTCGTGATGCAATTGCAAAGGCGCGTTCAAATAATATGCCAAATGACAATATTGCACGTTGTATTGCAAAAGCTGCAGGTGAAACCGGCGGTAACGATTTTGAAGAAATTACATATGAAGGATACGGTCCAAAAGGTGTTGCTGTTATTGTAGAGACACTTACAAACAACCGTAACCGTACAGCAGCCGATATGCGTCACTATTTTGATAAATACGGCGGAAATTTAGGTCAAACAGGCTGCGTAAGCTATATGTTTGACAAAAAAGGTGTTATAATCATTTCTTCTGAAGATTTACCCGATGAAGATGCGGTTATGATGGATGCACTTGACTGCGGTGCTGATGATTTCACACCTGAAGAGGGGATATACGAAATATTAACATCACCTGAAAATTTCTCCGCAGTACGTGAAGCGATGGAAGAACGTGGTTATAGCTTTTTAACTGCTGAAATTCAAATGATACCGCAGACAACAGCCCAGCTTACTGACGAAGAAGATCTGAAGAATATGAACAAGCTTATCGATATGCTTGACGATAATGACGATGTTCAGAATGTCTACCACAACTGGGAAGAATAAATTTAAGAAGCAATACAAAATCTGTATTGCTTCTTTTTTTGCAGTAACGGTACGCTTCTTTTTTTTGTTTTTAGATACAAGTATTGACAAAAGGGTATACCTATGGTAAAATATACTTGATTCAACAAAATAAAAATTTTGTTGAATTGGCGATAGGAAGATTTATGGCTTTATTACGCTATTCTTGCTTAAATGCGCTTTTTGGAGGTTTTTATGGCTGATTTAAGAAATTATAATGATATTCCCCGTGATGCAAAAAACTTTTTAAGTTATCTTTCTAATATTAAAGGAAAATCTGACAATACAATCAATGAATATTATTATGACCTTCGTACATTTTTCAGATTTATGAAATGTCATCGTCTTTTATGCTCTTATGATGAATTTGAACAAATTGATTGCAGTGACATTGATGTAGACTTCATCAGAGAAATTTCTCTTGATGATTTGTACGAGTATTTAATGTACGCAAACAGTGACCGTGACAACAGCGCTAATGCACGTGCACGTAAGGTATCTTCACTAAAAAGCTTTTTTAACTATATGTCCAGTAAGGCTCACCTGCTTGATGTAAATATTACCAAAGAACTTGATTCTCCAAAAATACCCTCAAAATTGCCTGTTTTTCTTTCTCTTGATGAGAGCTTACAATTATTGGAAAATATTGACGGAGAATTTAAAGTCCGTGATTATTGTATAATTACACTCTTCCTTAATTGTGGTATGCGTCTTAGCGAATTGGTAGGAATTAACATTTCTGATATTCACGGAGACAGTCTCACTGTTACAGGTAAAGGTAACAAGCAACGTACTGTATACTTAAATGATGCCTGCAGGTCTGCTATTCGCAGTTATATGGAAGTGCGTCCCAAGGATAATGTTAAAGACCGACGTGCTCTCTTTTTAAGCAAACAAAAAACCAGAATATCAAATAATATGGTTTACAGAATGATAAAAAAGAACATAGAGCGTGCAGGACTTGATTCGAGTGTATATTCCCCGCATAAATTAAGACATACTGCTGCAACGCTGATGTATAAATACGGAAATGTAGATGTTCGTGCGTTGCAGGAAATTTTAGGACACGAACATTTGTCCACAACACAGATATATACACATATTGACGAAGAACAATTGCGAAATGCGGTAGACAGAAACCCTCTTTCCAAAATTAAATCAGATAAATAGAAAAAGCCACGATTTTTCGTGGCTTTTTCTATGACTAAATTAAATATTTATCAATATTCTTCGAAAATTGTTTGCTCGTTTCATACCATACAAGTATGAGAGTGCCGTTTTCAACAGAGATTTTTGCTTCCGTGTTTACAAATTCATTACTTACTCCAAGAGGAAAATAAGGTGAAATATTTATATTTTGTGCATCATACTTCATCCCGCTGATATTTACACCAACTGCATCACCGCCAAAGGCAAACACGCCTGCTTTCCCTGCCATTTCTGCAGGAAACTCTATAAATGAATTTGATATTGCTGTAATAACGGTGCCATTACCTATCAAAAACCCTCTGCACCCGTTTTTTGAAATATTGGCAAGGGTTTGTATATTGGCAAGGGTGTGGTCGAGCCTCCCCCCAGTTCCGCCATAAATAACGAAGTTTCGGTATCCCCTTTTTGATCCTTCTTTATACGCAAGAAATGTGTCGGTATAGTCCTTTTCAACAGGAAATTTTAAAATATTGTCACACTTTGGTACCTTATCAATTGAATCAAAATCACCAAGTAATAAATCGGGCGATATACTATTCTTTAAAAGGGCATCAAATCCGCCGTCTGCAGCGATTATAAAGTTATCAGTATTATTATTAATAATAACTTCATCTAACCCTTCCTTGGATGCTCCTATAATGTAACAAATCCTCTTTTTAATAAAAATCAGCCCTTTTCAATAGTTGTTATGCCAAACTGCAAATAAAGCCATTCAACAGCAAATTCCATCCACGGATATTTTCTTGTAAACTTAGGTACAAACCAATATGTTTCATCAGATACCCTTGACATTCCGTGAGGACCGTCGGGATAAATATGAAGTTCAAAGGGTATGTCAAATCTTCTTAATGCACTTGCGTAAAGCATACTGTTTTCAACGGGAACAGCGCCGTCGCTGTATGTATGCCATAAAAATGCAGGCGGTGTGTTTTTATCAACTCTGTATTCAAGAGAAAGCTTTTTCCAGAGTTCGTTTTCTTCCTCGCTACCGCTAAGGTTTTTAAAAGAACCTTTATGCGCAAACTCTCCGCAGGTAATTACGGGATAAGAAAGAATTGTTGCATTTGGTTTGTGAAGTAAATTCTTTTCTTCATCATTACCAAAAATTTCATCATCATTCCACATAGTGCTTATAGAAGCGGCTAAATGTCCGCCTGCGGAAAAACCGCAAACAGCAATTTTATCAGGGTCAATATTCCACTCTTTTGCATTTTCACGTATAAGCTCTATTGACTTTGCCGCATTCATTATCGGGAGCGGATGTCTGTGTGGTGCAACACAATAGTCAAGTATAAAAGCGTGAAATCCTGCACTGTTATAAAAAAGAGCTACTCTCTCCCCTTCTCTGTATGAAACGTGGCCATATCCGCCTCCCGGAATTACCAGAACTGCGGGACGAATTTCCGCCTCGTTTGGATTCCCGTCAAGAAGATATGCCGTAAGTGTAGGCATAAAATCGTGCTCTGTTCTTTTTTCAAGTAAGTCAAATTTCATAGTTTTCATATTATCAACCTCTGTTTAATTTTGTTATTTAATATGATATCACACAAGAACAGATGTGTCAATATCAGTAATAAAGAGTATTATTTAAACATAGTATTTTATTACATAGGAAATTAAGGAGAATGTTTATGAAAAAAGCTATTGTATCTGTTTTTCTTTCAATATCATTGTTGTTGGGGTGCGGCCTTTCTTGTTTTGCAACCTTTACTCCCGGTACAATGGTAAAATCAGCACTGTTAATGGAGGCGTCAAGCGGAAAAATAATCTATGAAAATAATTCCCACGAATCGCTCCCTCCTGCAAGTGTTACAAAAATTATGACAATGCTTTTAATATGCGAAGCAATTGAGGATAAAACTCTGACACTTGATACTGTTATAACTGCAAGCGAGAGAGCAAAAAGTATGGGCGGAAGTACTATTTTTCTTGAAACAAATGAAAAAATGACACTTGATGACCTTTTAAAAGGCATTGCCGTTGCAAGTGCTAATGATGCCTGTGTTGCCGTTGCAGAACACATGTGCGGTAGTGTTGAAGCATTTGTAGAGAAAATGAATAAGCGGGCTAAAGAGCTTGGAATGAAGGATACAAACTTTGTTACCTGTAATGGTCTGGATGCTGATAATCATCATACAAGTGCATACGATATTGCTATTATGAGCAGAGAACTCCTGAAACATGAAATTATAACAAGGTATACAACAATATGGATGGATTCTCTGCGTGACGGGAAATTTCAGCTTGCAAATACAAATAAGCTAGTAAGATTTTACAGTGGCGCAAACGGGCTTAAAACAGGTTCTACAAGTAAAGCAGGTTGTTGTATCAGTGCAAGTGCCAAAAGGGATGGTATGCAGCTTATAGCCGTAGTTTTAGGTGCTCAAAACAGCAAGGACAGATTTAATGCTGCAAGAGAAATGCTTGATTACGGATTTTCCAATTTCGCAGTTACAAGCTTTGGAGAAAAAGGCACTCAGGTAGCAGAGATACCTGTAGTTAACGGAAAAAGCAAAACAATAATGGCATTAACTAAAAAAAGTTCATCTGTCTTAATTGAAAAAACAAAGAAGGATTTAATAAAAACTCATATTAACATTCCCGAAGAAATTTCTGCACCTGTAAAAAAAGGTGATATCGTTGGTGAAATGATAGTAACACTTGACGGCGAAACCCTTGCAAAAACAAATCTAATTGCTGATAAATCAGTAAAAAAGAAAACGGGGGCAGATTATTTTGTAAAGTTATTTAAAGAGCTGTTCGTATAATATTTTTACTCTTTCGGTAGTCTGTTTTTATTATACAGGTTTCGATAAGTAGACAAAAAGAAACGACAATTTTCTTAAAAGAAAATTGTCGTTTCTTTTTGGAGCTGGTGACGTGACTTGAACACGCGATCTGCTGATTACGAATCAGCTGCTCTACCGACTGAGCCACACCAGCACGTGAGCATATATATTTTACTAATAATCTTTGATTTTGTCAATAGAATTACGTAAAAAAGAACTGTAAAAAATGATTTTCACAGTTCTTTTTTTACCGTATAGGAAACCTGCTAAATAAAGTCAATAGGTAAAATGAAAAAAAGTTAATAAACTATCAAAGTAAAAAATTGCATAGCAAACAGAGATAGCCGTTTGACTATCTCAAAACAGGCTGAATTTATTAGAGATAACTGC
>JAZORN010000019.1:0-13978 GCA_045656645.1 Clostridia bacterium
GCGTATGTTTTGCTACTATAGCAAAACGGAAGCGATGTCTGCTTTGCTTTGACGCTGTACGCCTTCGGGTAACCCAACAAAGCCCATATATGGGCTTTGTTGGCTCAGTTTGTCCGTTCTGAAGCATTTTTTCCTATCCCCTCAAAAAAGGGTGATGTCTTTTTTGTAGAGGCAGGTACAATTCACGCAATTGGAAAAGGTAATCTGATTGCTGAAATTCAGCAGAATTCAAATGTTACATACCGCCTTTATGACTACGACAGACGCGGCAAAGACGGAAAGCCCCGTGAGCTTCACATTGAAAAGGGTGTAAAGGCTTCAAACACGGTAAAAAGCGCCGTGCGCTCTATCCCCGATTGTTCTGACGGAACACGAATGATTGGCTCATGCGAATATTTTCAGGTAAAGGAGCTTATACTTTCAAAAAGCACATATTCTCTTAACTGTGATGAGCGCTCCTATACTGTACTTTTACAGACAAGCGGAGAAAGCGTTCTTTCTTACGGTGATAAAAAAATTAATATTTCTGCAGGTGAGGCAGTATTCCTCGGTGCAGGTTTTGGAAAATACAATGTGGAAGGCAGTGGCATAATGCTTACAGTAAATAATCCCCCAAGATACTTTATCGGCATTGACCTCGGCGGTACAAATATTGCTGCGGCAGTGGTTGATGAATACGGTGTTATATACGGCAGGGCAAAAAAGAAAACGAATGCACCTCGCCCGTACAATGAAATATTTGATGATATGGCGCAGTGTGCACGTGATTGCGCAGAGGCAAGCGGTATTCCCTTTGAAGATATCGAGGCAGTTGGTATCGGTTGCCCCGGTTCCATTGATCAGAGAACAGGCGTTATAGAATTTTCAAATAATCTTGATTTTTATGATGCTCCGCTCGTTAGCTATATGGAAAAAGCCCTTTCTAAAAAGATATACCTTGAAAACGATGCAAACGCTGCTGCATGGGGCGAATTTTTAGCAGGCTGTGGCAAAGGAAGTAACAGTATGGTTATGATTACGCTCGGCACAGGTGTAGGCAGCGGAATTATAACAGACGGACGTCTTCTTTGCGGTGCGTACGGAAAAGGTGCTGAAATCGGTCATATGTCACTTATCTTAGGCGGTGAAAAGTGTACCTGCGGAAGAAAAGGTTGTTTTGAGGCATATGCCTCTGCAACGGCACTTATCCGTCAGACTAAAAGGGCAATGAAGCTTAACCCCCAGAGTGATATGTGGAAGGTATGCGGAGGCAAGCTTTCAAATGCTGACGGTCGCACAGCCTTTCTTGCAAAGGATAAGGAAGCAAAGGATGTTGTAAAGACATATCTTGGCTATCTTTCAGACGGAATTGTTGACGTTATAAACATCTTCCAGCCCGAGATTTTATGTATCGGAGGCGGAATTTGTAATGAGGGTAAAAAGCTTCTTGACCCGATTAATAAAAAAATTGCCAAAGACTCATACGCACGCTTTAGCAAAGAGCAGACAAGAGTAGGTATTGCTACACTCGGCAACGACGCAGGAATTATCGGTGCGGCACTTTTGTGGAAAAACAAATAATGCAACAAACAAAAAGGAGCTGTGACAAAATGTCACAGCTCCTTTTTAGCAAAGAACTTATTCAAACATCTCGTTAATTTCTTCCACGGTTCTTCTTACAAGCAAATCTCCGCCCTCGTGGCCTACATTACCGCTTGTAATATATGCACTGTAGTGGCTTCCCTGCTCTGCCTTCTGGGTGGGAAGATATCCTCCCGCACCACCTGTGAGCTGGAATATGAATGTCTGCTGTGCAAGGCTTCTCGCCTTCATACGGTTACCGTAATCAAGGAAAAGCTCAAAAGGATTTGTCGCAATTGCGACATCACCAAATCTCACTATATGCGACTCAATGGGGTAAATTTCGCTATCTGCCTGCTTACGGTATCTGAGTATCGTACCTGCATACACATACATTGCGGCATTATCCTTGAAATTAAATACCTCTTTATCCTTATTTTTGTTTACGTAGTACTCTATCTCACGAACCGCCTGCTCGTACTCGGCAATAGTTGCCTTACGAAGCGGAAGCTTAAATGTAAGTGCCTTATGACGGAAAATCGGCTCACTCTTGATTTCGCTATCCTCAAGCTCTTCAAAAACACTTATAATCTCATTTGTGACACGCTTAGCAACAAGCTTACAGCCCTTAATATCAAACATTGACGGGTCAGCCTTGCGAAGAACTGTGTTTTCACGTGTAATATGGGGGTCTTTTACAGGCTTTTCAGGGTCTACCCAACGAATCATATCACGCGGGCACTGGTCACCTGCTGCGCCTATAAACGGAATAAGGAAAATATCTTTTCCAAGCTTAGCTCTCAGGTTTTCCTTTACATATCCCCAATAGTCTGCAGATATAAAATCGTGATGCTCAAGCACCTGTGCAGGACAAGCTATGTTTGCCATAATACCTGTAAGCTTTTTATCCTTATTGAAGAAATACATAAGCTCGATACCGCTGTCATTTCCGCCCTCAATCTGCGTAAAGTTCGCATCATTGCTGTCACCCCACATTTTAGCGGAGCCATCATCATAGCAAACTCTGCGGCAGTGTCCTACAACGGCTCTGCCGAATGCATTTGCATACTGTGCTTCCTGACGTGCTTCCCATGCCTTCTTTGCTGCAAGGGCAATCTTTTCGGCTAAGAATTCCAGTGCTTCTTCACCTTTGAAAATATCATTACTTTCCTCTACAATTGAGGTGTATTTTTTTCCATCGGGAAGAAATTCGTTCAAAATCTCCTTTGTCAGCACTCTTGGTACTCCGTAGCCCATAGAAGTATGTGTGTGAATGGCACCGATAATGATTTTTTCAGGTGCTACTTCTCCACCCATTTTCACATACTTCTCTCTTGCAAGAGCTATAAGAGCCGCACTTGTACTTACAAGGTCGCAGGAAACTGCAATCATCTGTTCGCTTCCTGATTCTACTGCCATTGCGGTAACTGTAATTTCTGTTTCAACATATTTTGAAATTCTTTCATAAAGCTGTCCCTGAAGATATACAGGTCTTTCGGGAACTATGCTTTCTTCTGCCCAGCCTATAAGTAATTTACTCATTTTTATTCCTCCGATTATCTTATAACTTCAATGCCGAGGATATAGCACAAATCCTCAATAAGCCCTGTATTGTCACCGTAAGAGATAATATAATGCTGACACATTACATTCTGCGCAAACTGCTCTACATCGTCAAGCTCTATCTGAAGACCGGGAAGCTGCGGTGCGGGCTGTGTCCAGCCTGCCTCCTCCCACTTCATAGGTGTTTTGCCGTTACCCTTAACCATATGCATATAATATTCACCGTCACAAGAGGTAAGACGGCACATAGTAAGCTCTCCGCCCTTAACACGGCTGACATTCAGGATACCCTCTGAAAGCTCACCAAATGCCGCAGGCATAACTGTAACCTCTCCGTCAACAATTTCTGCAGGTACATAGTCGGGAACACCCGCAAGAACGCTGTCCTCAAAGAACTCATAAAATTCAAGATATGGTGCGCACTGACCTGTAAGGTATTTCACCATAATCTGTGTTATATTACCAAGACAGTCATTTTCGGGAATTGTGCAAAGACCTTCTTCGTCAGCAAGCAGCATAAAGATAGGTGCAGGAGGAAAGCCCAAAAGTTTTTTCATACCGTCAACGTCTTTAAGTGAAATTGCGTCATAACCTCTCTCATCACAAATTGCCTTTACCGCAAGATAGTAGCCTGCAGCCTTTTTCATACTTTCAGGATTTGCCTTCTTAACGAAGTTCCATTTTGACATACACTTATCAATAACTTCCTGAATTTGAGCATCTGTAACCTTCTGATAACGCTGCTCAATTTCAAGCATTTCAAAGGTTTCAATCTCACTTCCGACAACTCTCTTGAGGGACGGACCGTCTGCCTGTGTTCCATAAAGATTCATATCACGGTAGCCCGCCATACCCGTTCTTGAATGGCGAAGCTTCGCTGCAGCGGCTGCTGCCTGTGCAAACTGTGCTACCTTCTTTGTGTTTGAGGGAAGACCTATAATATCGTATATGTACTTAAACGTATATCCAAGGTCATAGAATGTTTTACGGATAGCCGTTGTTCCCGCCTGATCAGCAGTTGTAACAAGTCTGCCGTCATCTTCTATCCAGCCGCAAAGTCCCCAAAGCACCATCGGCTTTTCACGGAAATGCTCTGTAACCTTCACAACTGCATGTGTGGGAATCCATCCTGCGATACATACAACAAGGCAGTCAAATTCCTCTCCTTTAAGCGCATCTACCGCTTTCTTAATATCCTTTTCTTCATAATCGTCTGTCACGGGAAAAACTTTTACAAGCTCTATCCCCTCTTTCTCAAGTGCGTTTGCTGCGTCAGTACATTTTTTTACAATAATGTCAATTGGTGTATTTACTTCACCAAAGCCTACAAATGCCGCCTTTGCCATAATAAATCATCCTTTCTTTCATTGCGAAAGCTTTCGTATTTTTTCTTTATCGGAAGCTTTGCTGCATTTATTATCTTTAGCTTAAGATTATCATAATTATAGGTTTTTTTCAATATTCCTCAAAGCGAAAGAGTTTCTTTTTATACGAAACTCTTTCGAAAATAACGAAATATTTTCACGAAACTATTGCGTTATTTTTTTCTGTATGATATAGTAGTCATCGGAGAGTCGAACTACGTATGGTTTAAAAAGGGAAATTTCGCATAATACTGCAGAAATTTCTGCAAATATATGTCAGTATTATTCTTGAATTTTCTTTGTCTTATGTCAAAATTTCCTCTTTTTAAACTCTCCGATGACTAAGTAAAGAGGTGGTTTTTATGACAATGACAAAGCTTGCCCATCTTGCAGGTTGTTCACTTTCCACAGTGTCAAAGGCATTTAGCGGCAGCAATGAAATAAGCGAGGAAACACGAAATAAAATTTTTGAAATCGCAAAGGAGAATAACTGTTTTAATAAATTTTATTCCCCCTCTTTTCAAAGCCGTGTTTTCGCCGTTATATGTAACGAGCTTTCAGGCTCTTCAATATATGGCGAAATAGTCGAGACACTTAACAAACGAATTACTGATAACGGAGATATTCTTATTGTTTCTTGTAATAATTTTGTTTCATCTGCGGCAAACAATCTGCTCGACTATTATGTAAACTATCACAAGGTCGACGGTCTTATCGTGATTGACGGCGCAAGGTATGAAAACGAGACTTTCGAAAATATTCCCGCCGTTTCAATAGGCTCTCTCTATAACGAAAAAATCCACCATTGCGACTGCGTTAATACTGACAGAAGCTTTGGAGTTTATCAGGCAATTGAATATTTCAAAAAAATGGGGCACCGTGATATTGCCTTTATAGGCGAATACCTCACCTCAGGCGCACTTAAAAATTTCAAAAAGGCTATGACTGATTACTCTCTCCCCATTAATGAGGATTGGCTTATCACAAGCTCAAAAAGAATGGGAGATGCAGGCTATGATGCAATGGATAAGCTTATATCCCTCCCTGAAAGACCTACGGCAGTTTTTGCAGCATATGATGCAATTGCACTTGGTGCAATGAATCGTATATATATGGCAGGGTTGAGTGTCCCTGATGATATTTCCCTTATTGGTGTTAACAATATTTCTCTTACACGCTTTTCAAATCCACCGCTGACTACTGTTTCAACACCGATAAATGAAATTGCAGACAGTGCCCTCAATCTTTTATACAGAAGGCTCCGTTATCCCGCTTCACCGTATCAGAGTGTTTCTATTCAAAGCGAGCTTACCATGCGCGACAGCGTAAAAAAGAAGCGTGCCGCTTCACCCATTTCGTGTCCCAACTGAATTCAAACAGGGCAAATATTGCTTGCGATAAAATTACACAATTTCCTCTATGATAAAAAGGAGCTGTAAAAAACCTGAGTTTTTACAGCTCCTTTTTTGCGTTAGAAACTTATATATTTTTTCTCATGCTGCTTATAGCACTTTTTTCAAGGCGTGATACCTGCGCCTGACTTATACCCACTTCGTTTGCAACCTCGGTTTGCGTCTTTCCCCTGAAAAACCGCATCATTATAATCAGCTTTTCTCTGTCGGTAAGCTTATCCATTGCCTCACGCAGGGAAATTTTTTCTATCCACGCCTCGTCAATGTTTTTCTTGTCAGAAACCTGATCCATAACAAAAACTGCGTCCCCGCCGTCGTGATATACGGGTTCAAATAGGGAAATAGGCTCCTGAATGGCATCAAGCGCCATTGTAACATCTTCCTTAGTTGAATCAATAGCCTTTGCTATTTCTTCTGTTGTAGGCTCGCGGTTACTCTCATTTATGATTTTCTCACGCACGCAAAGCGCCTTATACGCAATATCACGAAGCGAACGCGATACTCTCAGTGCATTGTTATCTCTTAAATATCTTCGTATTTCGCCTATAATCATCGGCACTGCATATGTGGAAAACTGAACATCAAGCTCCGTATTAAAATTATCAATTGACTTTATAAGCCCTATACACCCCACCTGAAAAAGGTCATCCACATTTTCACCACGGTTATTGAATCGTCCGATTACACTCAACACAAGTCTTAAATTCCCCCTGATAAAGGTTTCACGTGCCATAGTATCGCCTTTCTTGATTTTCTCGAAAAGCTCCTTTTTCTCCTGTGCAGTAAGAGTGGGGAGCTTTGATGTATTTACGCCGCATATTTCAACTTTGTTTATCATAATAAAAAAAGCCTCCGCAAGAAAAAATTAGTATACCCTAATCTTTCCCGCAAAGGCTTTTTATTATTCGTCTAAGTTAGCTATTAAGTCTTTTTAAAAGCTCTGCCTGCTGTGCTTCATAACCGGGCTTGCCCAAAAGAGCAAACATATTTTTCTTATACGCTTCAACACCGGGCTGGTCAAATGGATTAACACCCAAAAGATAGCCGCTGATACCGCACGCTTTTTCAAAGAAGTAAATAAGGTTACCGAGGCAGTATTCATCCATCTTTTCTATACGAAGAACAAGGTTTGGTACATCACCGTCAGTATGCGCAAGAAGAGTTCCGTTGAATGCCTGCTCGTTTACAAAGCTTACAGACTTTCCTGCAAGGAAGTTAAGACCGTCAACATTATCCTCGTCGCTTTCCATAATAATATCCTTACGTGCATTGTCAAAGAACAGCACCGTCTCGAACATTATACGAAGACCCTGCTGAATATACTGTCCCATAGAATGAAGGTCGCTTGAAAAATCAGCTGCCGCGGGGAATATACCCTTATTCTCTTTACCCTCACTCTCACCAAAGAGCTGCTTCCACCATTCTGCAAAATAGTGTACCTGCGGCTCATAGTTAACCATCATTTCAATTATTCTGCCTTTTCTGTAAAGGGCATTTCTTGCCGCAACGTATTTATAACAATCATTTTCAGAGAGACAGGGATTTGAATACTCCTTCATTGCATCGTATGCGCCCTGCATCAGTGCATCAATGTCTGCACCGCTTGCCGCAATGGGAAGAAGACCTACTGCAGTCAGTACACTGTAACGTCCGCCTACATCATCGGGAACAACAAAGGTTTCATAACCTTCCTCATCTGCAAGGTTTTTGAGAGCGCCCCTTGCCTTATCTGTTGTAGCATATATTCTTTCCCTTGCGCCTTCCTCGCCGTACTTTTCTGTGAGAAGCTTTTTAAATATACGGAATGCTATCGCAGGCTCTGTTGTTGTGCCGCTTTTTGAAATAATATTTACAGAGAAATCTATATCCTTAACTGTTTCTACAAGGTCAGCAAGATATGTTGAGCTTATTGAATTTCCTGCAAAGAAAATCTGTACACCCTTTTCCCTTGCATTTTCATTAAGGTTGAAGAAATTGTGATGGAGCATTTCAACTGCCATCTTTGCACCAAGATAGGAGCCGCCAATACCTATAACGATAAGTGCCTTTGAATTGCTTTTAATTTTTTCTGCAGCTTTTTTAATTCTTGCATATTCTTCCTTATCGTAATTTTCGGGAAGATTTACCCATCCTGTAAAGTCACTTCCGCTGCCTTTCCCCTCGTGAAGAATATCGTGCGCCGCACCAATAAAGGGTGCAAGTGCATTGATTTCATCCTTTGAAATAAATTTTTCCGCCTTTGAATAGTCAAATCTGATTTTTGTCATATTCTAATCTCCTTATTCACAAAATCCGTTGGGATTTTTACTCTGCCAGTTCCACGCATCCTTACACATCTGTGCAATTCCACGCTCAGCCTGCCAGTTCAATTCCGCCTTTGCCTTTGATGCATCTGCATAGCAGATTGCAACATCGCCCGGACGCGGCGGTGCGATAACATAAGGAATATCCTTTCCGCACGCCTCACCAAAGTTTTTGATGATTTCAAGAACGCTGTAACCCTGACCTGTACCAAGGTTATAAATATGCACGCCGCCCTCTCCACTCTTCTTTTCAACCGCCTTAAGATGACCGAGTGCAAGGTCAACAACGTGGATATAGTCACGTACACCAGTGCCGTCTTTTGTATCATAGCAGTCACCAAACACATTCACCTTTTCAAGGCGTCCGACAGCAACCTGCGCCACATACGGAAGAAGGTTATTGGGAATACCCTTGGGGTCCTCGCCTATTTTTCCGCTTGAGTGTGCGCCGATAGGATTGAAGTAACGAAGAAGCACCACGCTGAAACGGTTATCCGCTACATATACATCGCTTAAAACTCTTTCGAGCATAAGCTTTGTAGAGCCATAGGGATTTGTTGTAGAAAGCGGGAAATCCTCTGTAATCGGAACAGTTTTGGGACTGCCGTATACTGTTGCCGATGAAGAAAATACAATGTTAAATACATTATGCTCCCTCATAACGTCAAGAAGCACAAACGTACCTGTCATATTGTTATGATAATACTCAATAGGCTTTGACACAGACTCACCAACAGCCTTAAGTCCTGCAAAATGAATTACAGAATCAAATTCATTTTCATCAAAAACCTTTGTAAGAGCCTCTTTATCTAATATATCACATTTGTAGAAAGAAAAATCCTTTCCTGTGATTTCTCTTACCATATCAAGAGATTTTTCACACGAATTGGAAAGGTTATCCACCACTACAATTTCGTGTCCTGCATTAAGAAGTTCCACACAAGTATGGCTGCCGATATATCCTGCGCCACCTGTAACCAGAATTTTCATAAGAAAGCCTCCGTTTCGCTTTGTAAGTAATTAAAGTAATATGTACTTCCATTATCATATTCTACTCTATTTTACTATATAATGTCAAGTAAAATGACAAAGCATTACATACTTTTTCAAGGAGGTATTTTTTTGAATAACTTTCCCACAATAAAAAAGCTTATTAAAACGGCTCTCATCCCGCTTGGGCATACAATGTACGTATACGGCGGAGGATGGAACGAGGAGGACACCTTTGCTTCTCTTGAGGCACGAACCATAGGAGAAAGCAGTGCGTGGAAAAACTTTTTTCTGACACAGACAAGCGGGTATAATTTTAAAAAGTTTCTTCATTGCTCAACACTCGGGCTTGACTGCACGGGGTACATAGGATGGGTGATATATAATCTATTAAATGCAGAAAATAATCTTCCGGGATATGTTTTTAAATCGGGCGAGCTTGGATACAGACTTGAAAATCTCGGATTAGGTGTAGTAAGTGAGGCGCGTTTAAATCCTACACACCGATGCGGTGATATCTTTTTTTCATCAAAGCATTCCCACGCATATATATCCCTTGGCGAGTGTGAGGATAAAAGCATCCTTCTTCTCCATTCAAGTCCCCCCGGGGTTATTTTAAGCGGGACGCCCTCCCCTCTTTGCAGGGGGCGCTCCAAGGCACAAATTTACGCACATAGATTTATGCACGCAAACTATCCTCACTGGTATGCAAAATTCCCTAAATGCGACAGAGGGGCTGACTACCTTTATGATTATCACCGTTTCAGGTTTTATAAAGTGGTTGTCCCCGACCCTGATGACATCTTAAACTGCTCTGCAACACATATTTTATCAAATATTGCTTAGTTCGACATCATCTTGTAAAATCTTTGAAAAACCTTAATTTTCCTTTAAATGGTATTTTTTTTTGTAAACCTTATTTTTGGCGATAAAATGGCATCTTTGTTTTTCACAGGTTTCCAATAAATTATTATGATTTTCTGTGAAAACTGTGAAAAACTCTTGTTAATAACCGTAAAATCAGCCTTTTTTATGTTTAAAACTTAATTTTTACATAAAACCAGGTGCGTGTTTTATGTAAACCTCGTTTTACATAAAAAAATAAAAAAATAATGATTATATAAACCTATTTTTTTACAAAAAACTACATATTTTTTTAATATATTTTTCCATTTTGCTTATTAAATTTTCATTACAACTATTGACTTTCGCCATAATTTGGATTATGCTGATTAAAGAAATATATTATAGGAGGTATTTTTTATGAGAAAATTTGAAATTCACGACCTTGATGTAAATGCCTTTGTGAAAGAGCTTAACAACTGCACAGGTCAGGTTTGGATGACAACTGACGAAGGTGACAGAATTAATCTTATGTCTGCATTTTGCCGTGTAATCGGTCTTATGAGTATAGTTCAGGGCGGAAGTCTCAGTCATGCAACAATCGAATGCGAAAACGAAGAGGATGAAAGCAGACTTTTCAGACTTAATCTTTACGGCAAGGTTGAAGATAAATAATCAGAAAATTAAATAATTGACATAATAGCCCCCTTTCACTGCATATGTTAGAGTGAAAAGGGGGCTATTTATTTTGAAAGACTATATTGAAAAGCGGGCGATTATGCTCGCATTATACATTATAGAGCATAACACAACAGTCCGTGCTGCTGCAAAAAAGTTCGGTTATTCAAAATCCAGTGTACATAAGGATGTCACGGCAAGATTAAAGGACATCGACCCGCTACTTGCAAACGATGTAAAAACCATTCTTGAAACCAACAAAGCTGAACGTCATATACGCGGCGGTCTTGCCACAAAAATGAAGTATGAACAAAAACGCAGTATCAGTTAATTATTATAAGAGCACCTACTGCCATAATGAGTAAAAATACCGCAAGGATAATTACACCTTTGTTTATAACACCACCACTTATACTTTCTCTTTTTTCAATCAGTCCTGAGTGGCGCAGTATTTTTACAAACGGTTTATAAAGAAGAAGTGTCAGTGCTGTATTCAGGCTGCTTTTAATAAGGTTAAACGGCACGAATATCGGCAGTAGCATTTTTGCGACCTCGCTTCTGGGCATACCGTAGAAAAAAGGCGTCAATACATAATTCCATACTACCATTGTAGCGGTTACTGCAAAAATAGCAGTTATAAGACCGCATACAGCGCCCTTTATGCTTCTGCTCCTTTCGTATATAACGGATGCGGTAACTGCAAACGAAACAGTTGAAACTATATTCATTATACATCCTATAATGTTTGTTTCACTGATTGTAATCATTTCTATTATGGAAACAACAGCGCTTATAACAAATGCCGTAAGGGGTCCGAAAATAAACCCGCCCATAACGACAATTACATCTTTCGGGTCATATTTCAAAAATGCCACTGTGCTTATCGGCAGTCTTCCAACAAATGTTGCTATGTAAGCGAGTGCACAAAGCAGTGCCGTTGTTGTGATTTTTTTTGTCTTATTCATATTATTCACCCATTTCTAAATAAAGAAGCGTGCCGCTTCACCCATTTCGCGTCCCGACTAAATTCAAAAAAGTCAAATGTCGCTCGCGATAAAATTACGCAAATTCCTATACAGAAATAAGAGCAGTCCTCACTTTCGGGGACTGCTCTTTTGCATACTTTTTTAATCTTCTATCATCCGGACTATACCGTCGGTTACGGATTTGCACCGTATCAGCCTTTCGGCTCGCGGACTTACCATAATGGATTACCGCCGGTGGGGAATTGCACCCCGCCCCGAAGAACTATATTCAGTTACTCTGCAGAGTTTTCACTCTGAGTATTATTCTCGCTTTCTGTCTGAGCGTTCTGCTGTTGCTGAGCATCCTGCGCTGCCTTTTCCTCTGCCTTAAGCTCCTCAAGCCAAGCCTTTACATACTTGTCAATTGCCTTTTCCTCAACATTGGACTTAATTTCATCAATTTTCTTTTCAACAAGACCCATTACCTTTTCTTCGCTCTTGGTATTCTTGAAATCCTTAAACTCTTTAATATCGGTATTAATCTCATACTTCTTGATGATGTGATAGCCGTAGTCTGTCTTTACGCCTTCCTTGGTGTACTCACCAACCTTGAGGTTTGCAGAAGCCTCTTCAAACTCAGGCACCATTTCACCCGTACCGAATACGTAGTAGTTACCCTTTGACATTCCCGGGTCTTCATTATATTCGTCTATAAGTGAATCGAAATCTTCACCCTTGTCAAGCTTTGCAATAATTTCCTTTACAAGCTTTTGTGCTTCTTCATCGCTTCTTGCAGGAGTGGTATTACCCTCTTCATCGGTCTGCTCCTGAGTAGAGATAAGAATATGCTGAACTCTCCACTTATCACTGTACTCTTCAAGGAAATCCTTTTCAATATCCTTATCCTCAATATATGCTTTTCCGCCTGCACTTGTCATCTTCTCAAAAAGCTTATTATAAACTTCATACATCTGAAGATATGTGTCTATTGCCTTGTCTGTTGTACGTGACTGCTCAAGGAATTTAATATAGTTTTCCTCACCCTGATAGTTGTCATTTATAATCTGCTCTTTCTGCGCTTTAACTGCATCCTTTATATCGCCGTCAACCTTAATTCCGTTTTCCTCTGCAAGGATAAATGCAGCAGAAAGCTGCTTAAGCTGATTTATAGTGTTTTCCTTGATATAATCGCCGATTGACTTACCCTCTTCAATCTCTGTGTTAATCCAGTCCTCACCGTAATACGCACCGTACTGTGCCATATTATCGTAAAGAAGCTTGTAGATAAAGTTATAATCTGCCTGTGTAACCTTTACGTCGCCAAATGTAGCAACAATGGTTTCATTAAGCGCTTTATCATTTTTTGTTGCAATTTCCTTGCCGCCGCATCCGCTAAGAAGAAGCGCACTGCAAAGCATTACTGCCAAAGCCACTGTAAGTATTCTTTTCATCAGTTTTCCATTCCTTTCATATATCGTGAAATCTTTTTAATTATATACTATTCCTCTTCATTTTGCAAGCACTTTAATATATTATTTATACTTTCCATCAAAGCCTCGCCTTTAAGATTTTTTTCACGCAGTAATATATACGGATTTTCACCTGCACCGAATAGTATTTTTCCTTTTCTTTTTGATGCCAGAAGGGCAATCTTATCAACAAGCTCTTTTGTAAGAAGTGCTATTTTAAATATTATCCCCGCTTCTGCGTGAGTTATTTCCTTAATGCCTGCATTCTGTGCATTCACCCGTAGCATCTGTATTTCAAGCAGATTATACGTTTCGTTTGGAATTTCGCCGTAGCGGTCCTCAAAGCTTTCTTCAACGCCGTAGCGGTCAGAAATATTCTCAATTCCCGCAATCTGCTTATACGCCTCTATACGAAGGTTTGATGTAGGGATATACGTATCTGGAATAAACGCATTTATTTCAAGGTCTATAACCGTTTCCGTCTTTTCCTCTTTCTTCGGTTTACCCATAACCTCGTTTACGGCTTCCTCTAAAATTGCGCAATACATATCATAGCCGACACTTGCCATAAAGCCGTGCTGCTCAGGGCCCAGAACATTTCCCGCACCTCTTATTTCAAGGTCACGCATTGCAATCTTGAAGCCGGAACCAAACTCGGTAAACTCCTTTATTGCAGTAAGTCTTTTTTCTGCAATCTCGGAAATCACGCCCTGGGGTCTCCACGTAAAATACGCATAGGCACGTCTGCTTGAACGTCCGACTCTGCCTCTTATCTGATGAAGCTGTGAAAGTCCCATTCGGTCGGCATCTTCTATAATAAGAGTGTTGGCA
>JAZORN010000020.1:0-4314 GCA_045656645.1 Clostridia bacterium
GGATATCGCAATTTTGAACGATTCAGAAAACGCATATTACATATGTTTAGATACAAAAGAGAAAAGGCAAAAACTAATGCGGCAGCTTAAGCTGCCGCACCAATTCCATTTTATTTTACCCCAACTGTTGACAAAGAGCCAGAAATATTTCTATTTTTCTATCAAAATAATTTAATTTCATACTTTCCTCCATAATAATAAGACGATATAGAATTCTTATAATTTAGAAATCTATATCGCCTTAAATTACACTCCGCTATATGCACTGAATCCGCCGTCAACGGGGATTACAACACCGTTGACAAAGCTTGATGCATCCTTATGCACAAGGAAAAGAAGTGTTCCTATAAGCTCTTCCGCCTTGCCGAATCTGTCCATAGGTGTTGCACCGATAATTTTTTCCGTTCTTACAGTGGGTGTTCCGTCTTCATTGAACAGAAGCTTTTCATTCTGCTTTGTTACGAAAAATCCCGGTGCTATTGCATTACAACGGATATTCGTTTTTGAAAAATGAACTGCAAGCCACTGTGTGAAGTTTGATATTGCCGCCTTTGCACCGCTGTATGCAGGAATTTTAGTAAGAGGCGTATATGCATTCATACTTGAAATATTGATGATGCTTGCATCTTCCTTATCAAGCATATCCTTTGCAAATACCTGCGTTGGCAAAAGTGTGCCGAGGAAATTAAGATTAAATACGAATTCAACACCTGATTTGTCAAGGTCAAAGAATGTTTTCATATTTCCCATAGCTTCAGGTGTAAAGTATTCGTTATCGGTTGTTGCCTTGGGATTGTTTCCGCCTGCACCGTTGATAAGAATATCACAAGTACCAAAATCTTTTATGATTTCATCGTGTGCTTTTTCTATGCTTTCCTTATCAAGAACATTGCACACATAACCCTTTGCAACGCCGCCGTTTTTATTTATCTTTTCGGCATATTCTTTTGCAGCTTCAACATTTAAGTCTAAAAGAGCTACCTTTGCACCCGTTTTTGCAAGTGCCTCGGCAAACATTGAGCAAAGCACTCCGCCTGCACCTGTTACAACACAGACTTTACCTGTTAAATCTATTTCAAATGGTAGTTTCATAAAAATAATCCTTTCGTATTATTTTAAGTTCGAAATTACAAGTTCGAAGTTCGAAATGAATGTAAATTTTCGCAAAGGCGAAAATTTTCCATCACTTCGCATTTCGCATTTTACATTTCGCATTTAACTCTTGATTTTGTCAAGTGTTTCCCAGATACCTGCCATATACATCGCACCAAGTGCTCTATCATATAAACCATAACCGGGTTTTCCTGTTTCTCCCCATATCATTCTGCCGTGGTCAGGGCGAAGATAGCCTTTGAATCCGCACTCGTGATATGCTTTAAGAATTTCAACAACATCGAGAGAGCCACACTCTGAAAGATGTCCGCTTTCCTCAAATGAGCCGTCGGGAAGTATCTTAATATTTCTCACGTGTGCAAAGTGGATTCTTCCCATTGCTCCGTATTTTCTTACCATTGCTGTGTAATCATTAAATGTTGCACAGCCTAATGAACCACTGCAAAGTGTAAGTCCGTGATGTACATCATCATAAAGAGAAAGGAATCTGTCTATATTCTTCTCATTTGTAATAATTCTCGGAATGCCGAAAATACTCCACGGCGGATCATCGGGGTGAATTGCCATATTAACATCACATTCTACTGCTACGGGCATTATTTGCTTGATAAAGTATTCAAGGTTTGCCCATAAGCCCTCTTCACCTATTTCCTTATACTTTTCGATAAGACCTGTCATTTCATCAGGTGTATATGATGCATCCCAACCTGGAAGTGTCATCTTTGTGGGGTCCATCTTGTCAACATCTTCCTTGTAGTAAACAAGGGCATTAGAGCCGTCAGGAAGAGGCTGATCAAGGCGTGAACGTGTCCAGTCAAATACGGGCATAAAGTTATAGCAGATACACTTTACCCCTGCTTTTGCAAGACGACGTATATTCTCCTTGTAGTTATCTATGTAGAGTTGATAATTTCCCTGACGAAGCTTTATGTCCTCGTGTACGGGAACAGACTCGATAACTTCCATCTCAAGTCCTTTTGAGTTTACAAACTTTTTCATTTCATCGATTTCTTCCTGAGGCCATACTTCGCCCACAGGAACACTGTATACAGCTGTTACAACGCCTGTCATACATGGAATTTGCCTGATATGGTCAAGTGTGATAGTGTCACTTTCACCATACCAACGAAATGTCATTTTCATTACATTACATCCTTTCTGTCTTGACTTTTTTTACGCTTTAATCAATCTATAACTGTTACGCCAAGAATTTCACAAAGATTTTTAATCTTCTCGGTATTATCTCCATATGAAATAATATAGTGCTGACACATTACATTCTGTGTAAAGTGCTCCACATCGTCAAGAAGAATTTCAAGACCGGGAAGCTGAGGTGCCGGCTGTGTCCATCCTGCCTCTTCCCACTTCCTGGGTGTGATGCCTTCTCCCTTTACCATATGCATATAATACTTTCCGTTGTCATAGAAAAGGCGGCACATTGTAAGCTTTCCTGTCTTTACTTTTGATACATTCAGTATTCCTTCATTAAGCTCACCAAATGCAGCAGGCATAACAGTTGTTTCCCCGTCTGTTATCTCTGCAGGAACATAGTCAGGCACACCTGCCAATACTCTGTCTGTAAAGAATTCATAAAATTCAAGGTATGCTCCGCACTGACCTGTAAGGAACTTAACCATAAGCTGTGTTACATTACCAAGGCAGTCATTTTCAGGAATAGTGCTTACCTTTGCTATATCTGAAAGAAGCATAAAGATAGGTGCAGGAGGAAATCCGCAAAGCTTTTTCATTCCGTCTACATCCTTAAGAGATATTGCACCATAGCCTCTTTCGTCAATTAACTGCTTTACTGCAAGGTAATATCCTGCAGCCATCATCATTCCCTCTTTTTTAGCAGGCTTTAAGAAGTTCCACTTGCTCATTTCGCTATTTATTACAGCTTCTTTTTCCTCATCTGTGATCTTTTCATACCTCTGCTGCATTTCAAGCATTTCAAAGGTTTCTATTTCTACGCCTACTGTCTTTTTAAGTGAAGGCCCGTCTGCAAGTGTACCATATAAATTCATATCACGGTAGCCTGCCATACCAACCTTTGCACTGCGGAGCTTTGCCGCTGCACTTGCTGCAACACAGTAATCTGCAACAACCTTTGATTTGCTTTCAAGTCCTATTATGTCATATACATATTTAAAGGTATAACCAAGGTCAGAGAAAGTCTTACGAAGTCCTGATGTTCCTGCCTGGTCTGCAGTGGTTACAAGTCTTCCGTCATCCTCTATCCAACCGCAAAGTCCCCAGAGCACCATCGGCTTATGACGGTACTGCTCTGTAACCTTTACTACTGCATGTGTAGGAATCCAACCTGCAATACAAACTACAATAGAATCAAATTCCTTGCCGCTTAATGCGTCAAGCGCCTTTTTTATATCATTTTCTTCGTAATCATCGGTAATGGGATAAACAGAGATAAGGTCGACCCCCTGTTTTTTTAAATCCTCTTCTGCCTTTTTACACTTGTTTATAATAATATCGATTGGTGTATTTACTTCGCCAAATCCTAAGAATGCTGTTTTAGACATAGTTATCTCTCCTTTTTTCTTTTACAGTGTAGCTAACAAACATTCGTTATTTTGTTTTTCCAATTTAGATATTGCCGGGAAATAAGCAATAAGCAGCGTTACTATTGACAATATCCAACCTATGGGCCATATAAGGTATAGGAATGTAAGGTTCGGACAGAGTGGGAATACAAAATAAACCCATGGAAAACGAATTAAACACATAAATACAAGTGTTGCAACCGTGGGAAGAATAGGTTTCCCCATTCCCTTCAGCACACCTCCCATAACCTCGTTAATACCGCATATGAAATATGTACTTGAAATGATAATCATTTTCTGCTGAGAATATTTTATTACTGCCGGCGTATTTGACATAAACGACGACAACTGCGCTGAGAAAATTGCCGAAAAAGCACCGAATGTTGCTCCGAAAAGTGTTGTAATTAAAATAGCTCGTATTACTGTCTTTTTTACTCTCTTTATATTTCCGGCTCCTACATTCTGAGCAATATATGGAATTGTTGCAAGCGATGGAGCACAGGAAATCTGATAAAGTATGCCGTCAAATTGATTGGCAATTGATATTCCCGTTGTTGCATCCGCACCGAAGCTATTGACTGTGGTTGTAATTATAACATTAGCAAATGAATACATTGCACTTTGAAGTCCTGTGGGAATGCCA
>JAZORN010000021.1:0-19825 GCA_045656645.1 Clostridia bacterium
AATAGAGCATATTGATTTCTCCTTGTACATGGTTTCTCGACAATTCCATTTTACAAGAATTTTTCAATATGCTCTACTATTTTTTTATTCTTTTCTGTAAAGCTCTATTGATTGGTTACCCCAATAGATATTATAGAGCCAAAAAAAGTAAAACACCTGACAGGCATTTTTGTTTGTCAGGTGTTTTTTCTGCTTATATGTTAAAGAATTTTTTCGCATTTGCAGTTGTAATTTCTTCCACTTCTTCAAAAGAAATGCCCTTGATTTCAGCTATTTTCTGAGCAACAAGGTGAATGTTAAGACTGCTGTTTCTCTCTCCACGGTGTGGTGTGGGGGCAAGGTAGGGGCAATCTGTTTCAATAACAAGATTTTCAAGCGGTATATAACGCACTGCCTCTACCGTGCGGACATTATTTTTAAAGGTAACTGTTCCGCCTACTGCGATGGTAAGTCCCATATTAAGGATAATGCGTGCCGTTTCAACACTTTCGCTGAAACAGTGCCAGAGAGCATCCTCGCCTACGCCTTTAGCCTTTATAATGTCAAGGACATCCTTGCAGGCATCACGGCAATGAATTATAAAGGGAAGATTAACCTCACGTGCAATATCTATCTGCGTGTCAAAAGCCACTTTTTGAACTTCACGGTCGTCAGGCTTTCTGAAATAGTCAAGCCCGATTTCACCGATTGCCTTGACCTTGTTGTGAGAGGAAAGGGCTTTTACTGTGTCATAATCCTCTGCGCAAATACCCTCTGTATAGATAGGGTGTACGCCTGCAGAGGAATATATAAAATCATATTTTTCCGCAATGGCAATACTGTCACCGCTCGATTTAACACTGCATCCTGCATTTAAAATGTAACCGACATTATTTTCCTGCATAGAGGATAAAATGGAATCACGGTCATCATCAAAGCGGGGGTCATTATAATGTGAATGTGTGTCGAAAAGCATCAGCGAACTTCACTTCCTATTTCCATATCGTCAGACGGCGAAACAATAGAAAGCTGATTATCGTTTGCCGCACACAAAATCATACCGAAGCTGTCTTCGCCGCAAAGCTTAACGGGTTTAAGGTTTGCTACAATAACAACCTTTTTACCGATAAGGTCCTCTGGCTCGTAGTACTGCGCAATACCGCTTACAACCTGTCTTTTTTCATAACCGAGGTCAAGCTGAAGCTTGAGAAGCTTTTTCGCCTTTTTAATCTTTTCGCACGCAATAACCTTTGCAACACGAAGCTCGGTTTTGCAAAAATCATCAATTGTGATTTCTTCCTTTGCCTCGGGCTTTTCTATCTGTGCTTCCTTAGCTTTTGCAGCCTCTTCTTCGATTGCCTTAAGCTCTGCCTCAACATCAATTCGGGGGAAGAGAACGTCACCCTTTGTAACTGTAAAGCTATCCTGAATACCCCAGGTCTTGGCAGTGTTCCAACCGCTTTCCTTTGCACCGATTTGCATGAGTATTGCAGGGGTAGTACGTGTCATTACGGGTGCAATAAGCTCTGCCGCTATTCTGATAGCCTCGCAAAGATTATACATAACTGTTTCTAAGCGGTCTTTCTTAGCCTCGTCCTTGCTAAGTGCCCAGGGCATAGTTTCGTCAATATATTTATTTGTACGGCTGATAAGCTTCCATATTTCGGCGAGTGCCTGAGAGAACTGGAATGAATCCATAAGCTCCTCAACCTTGGCAGGAGTTCCCTTTGCAAGGGTGATAAGCTCATTATCCACATCCTCGCAAACGGCTTTATTTGTAACAGTGCCGCCAAAGTATTTTTCTACCATACTTACGGTTCGGCTTACAAGGTTTCCGAGGTCATTTGCAAGGTCTGAATTAATACGGTTTATAAGTGCCTCGTTATTAAACACCCCGTCAGCACCAAAGGGCATTTCACGCATAAGGAAATAACGGATTGCATCTACACCGTATTTATTTATAAGTGTAACGGGGTCAACAACATTACCCTTTGACTTACTCATTTTACCGCCGTCAAGAAGCAACCATCCGTGACCGTAAACCTGCTTGGGAAGAGGAAGGTCAAGTGCCATAAGCATTGCGGGCCAGATAATTGAATGGAAACGCACAATTTCTTTACCTACAAGATGAACGTCTGCGGGCCAGTATTTCTTAAAATCTGCATCATCATCGCTGAATGCGCCAAGTGCGTTAATGTAGTTTGTAAGGGCATCAAGCCATACATATACAACGTGCTTGGGATCAAATTCTACAGGAATACCCCAGTCAAAGCTCGTTCTTGAAACGCACAAATCCTCAAGCCCGGGGATAAGGAAGTTATTAAGCATTTCATTCTGACGGATAGAGGGCTGGAGGAAATCAGGATTATTTTTTATAAGGTCTATAAGTCTGTCCTGATATTTGGAAAGACGGAAGAAATAGCTTTCCTCCTTTGTCTTTTCAACACTTCTTCCGCAGTCGGGGCATTTTCCATCGACTAACTGATGCTCTGTCCAGAAGGATTCGCAGGGGGTACAGTACCATCCCTCATACTCACTTTTATATATGTCACCCTTTTCATAAAGAGTGTTAAAAATCTTCTGTACGGCTTTTACATGCATTTCGTCAGTTGTACGGATAAATCTGTCATTTGTAATGTCGAGCATCTTCCACAATTCCTTAATGCCCTTAACAATATTATCAACGTACTCCTGCGGAGAAACACCCCTCTCCTCGGCGATACGCTGAATTTTCTGACCGTGCTCGTCTGTTCCCGTAAGAAACATTACGTCATAGCCCTGTGCACGCTTGTAGCGGGCAATTGTATCCGCCGCAACTGTGCAATAGGAATGACCTATGTGCAGCTTATCGCTGGGATAGTATATTGGGGTAGTGATATAAAATTTTTCCTTTGCCATTTTTATCAACCTTCCTTGAAGTTCGAAATGTAAAATTCGCATTCCGCATTCCGCACTAAAAATATTTTGCTCTTATTTTTTCGAGTGTTTTATTAAAATCATCGGGGAGGGGGGCTGTAAAAGAAACCTCCTCACCGCTTAATGGGTGAATAAATGCAATTTCACCTGCGTGGAGAAGCTGACCTGCGAGGGAAAACTCCTCTTTTTTAAGTCCGTAGGTTTTATCCCCTAAAATGGGATGCCCCAGATGCTTTGTATGCACACGTATCTGGTGGGTGCGCCCCGTTTCAAGCCTGCATTTTATATAGGTATATTTAGAAAACCTCTCCAAAACGGTTATATGTGTAACCGCCTCACGCCCGCCCGTTTTAGAAACTGCCATTTTTTTGCGGTCGGAAGTAGCCCTTGCAATGGGGGCGTTTACGGTAATATTATCTTCTTTTATATTGCCGTGCACAATGGCATAATATGTTCTGCCGAGTGTTTTATCGGAAAGCTGAGACGCAAGTGAAAGATGTGCACTATTGCTTTTGGCAACGACTAAAAGTCCCGTTGTGTCCTTGTCAATTCTGTGAACAATTCCCGGGCGCAGAACACCGTTAATCGCTGAAAGATTATCACCGCAGTGGTGCATAACGGCGTTTACAAGAGTATTATCCTCGTTCCCTGCGGCAGGGTGGACAACCATTCCCCGACATTTATTTATAACGAGAACCTCGCTGTCCTCATAAACTATATCAAGGGGAATATCCTGCGGCACGACATCAAGGGGCTTTGCCTCGGGAAGATACACCGTTATTTCATCGCCCTCCTTTAATTTAAAGGAGGAACGGACGGGATTTCCGTTTACCAGAATCTTGGATTTTTCAAAAAGTCCTTTTAAAAAGCTCCTTGTAAGGTCGGGGGAATTCTGTGCTATATAGACATCGCAACGTGCTTTCTCATAGGCTGTCAGTTTTATGGTGGAGTTTATTTCACTCATTCGTGTGCAGCCTCACTTTCGTTTCGGCTATCTAAAAATGCATATAACACATAAAGTGCTGCACCTATGCACACAAAACAGTCTGCTACATTAAAAACGGGAAAATCAATAAATGTAGTCATTATAAAATCCCTGACAAAGCCAAATGCTGCCCTGTCAATAAAGTTACCTACAGCGCCGCCTGCAATAAAGGAAAGTGCCGTTTTTTTAAGTGGGGAACGGGGACGCATTTTTACAATATAGTATACTGCCCCTAAAAGAACAAGAATTGTAAAAACAATAAAAAATATACGGGCACCTGAAAAAAGCCCGAAAGCAGCCCCCTCGTTACGCACGTAGGTAAAAGAAAGAATTTTCGGAATAATAACCTTTTCCTGACCGAGGGAAAAGGCAGAAGTAATAAGTATCTTTGTTATCTGGTCAAGAGCGATAATAAAGAGGAAAATAAAAATATATAGCATAATACCGCTCTCCTTTTACGAAAATTTATTTAAGGTTATAAAAATGCGGTCCTTTTTTGAATGTCCGCCAATGCTCAGGATAGCACGCCCGATTCCGCGCACAGATACAGTATCCCCGTCAGATAGGTGCATATCGCATTTTGATGCGGCAATACCGTTTACAAAGACAAGTCCGCCTAAAATAAGCTCACTGCTTTTAGCGCGCCCCTTTCCTGCTAAAAGGGATATTATCGCATCGAGCCTCAATGAGGCAACAGTTCCGCTGACCGCTGTAAATTTCCTCTCAGGAACGATAAGGTCGCAAAGCTCTGTAATCTGTGCTTTTACGCCCTCTCTTCCGACCTTATCAAGAGATGAACATACAAAATCTGCAATGTCACGGTGAAGCAAAATCTGGCAGGAAGTATCATTCATTATAATATCCCCGCATTTTTCGCGCTTTATGCCTAAGCCCATAATACTGCCCAAAAAGTCACGGTGTGACAGATTTTTAATGCGGGGCGAGGAAAGGGAAAGAACGCTGATTGGAAAATCCTCTTCCTCATACTCGGGGATAAAGCCGACCATTTTACGCTCCGCATCCTCATAGCCTCCAAAAAGAACGGGGTGCATAGGAAGAAAATCTCTGCGCCTGAAAAGCTCACCCATAGAGCCTTCCGACAAAAAATCTCCATACAAACTACGCCCCTGCCGATAAGCTTTTTCAGCTAAATCATAGATGTGGGCAAATTTTATGCTATGCTCATAATCAAGGGCGGATAAAAAACGTTTCTTATCCGTTATTCCCACGGAAAGATACCTGTGTTTTTAAGCTCATCACGTACGTCTGACATAATGTCCACGTTGTAAGGCGCAATAAGGAAGATACCGCCTGAAACCTTCTGTATAGAGCCGCCGAGTGCATATACTGCACCGCTGATAAAATCAATTACTCTGCGTGCGGTTTCCTTTTCAAGCTTTTCAAGATTGATTACAACGGGCTTTTTGCTGCGCAGATGGTCTGCAACCTCACGAGCCTCGTCAAACTGCTCGATTGACACAACTACAACCTTGAGCTGTGTTGTTGCAGCGATGTTCACAACCTTTGCCTTCTTTGCAGCGGGTGCAATGGGGGGCTGGTCAAAATCGAACTGCGGTTCGTTGTTTGTTGCAAAATCTACCTCATCATCGTCGTCGGGACCAAAAACAAGGTCGCTGAATTTTGATAAAAATGACATATAAAAAACCTCCTTAGGATTTTTTGTGAATATAGTTGTTAAATGGTTATCCCTCTTTTAAAAATGGAACTTCCCACTCTTATGTGCGTAGCGCCCTCTTCCACGGCAATTTCAAAATCGCCTGACATTCCCATAGAAAGGATGTCTGCGCCGCAGTCTTTATACTGTGTAAAAAGACTATGGGCACATCTAAAGATACTGCGTATTTCATCCTCGGGTGCGCCAAGCGGAGCCATTGTCATAAAACCTCTGAAACGGATGTTTTTGAGAGAACCCACTTCTTTAATTATATTAGGGATTTGCTCTGTTGTCAAACCATATTTACTTTCTTCGCCCGAAATATTAACCTCAAGGAGAATATCCTGAATAATTCCCTTTTTAAAAGCTTCGTTATTTATCGCCTCTGCAAGGTTAAGACTATCCACAGAATGGATAAGTACGGCATTTCCAACCACATATTTAACCTTGTTTGTCTGCAGATGTCCGATTAGATGCCACTGTGCGCCTTTAATAAGGGGTAGCTTATCACGAAGCTCCTGCGGACGGTTTTCACCGAATACATTTTCACCTGAAGACTGCGCCTCTTTTATCATTTCAGGGGGAACAGTTTTGCTCACACAGATAAGGGTTACATCATCAGAATTTCTTCCCGAGCGTACGCAGGCAGCCTCTATTCTTTTGTGAATATCAGTAAGATTATTCTTTAATTGCATTGCCTTTCACCGCCTCCGGATTTACAAGAATATTATCGTATACTTTAAGGGGTCCATAGGGAGAGCCTTCGGGAGGCTCATATTTATTTTTAGCTATATAATAATTATCCTCGCTAAGAAGAATGTCGATACATTTAAAAGCTACGGATTTGTTTTTAGTCATTACATAAACCCCGGGGATATCATCTACAACACGAACTGCCGCAGAGGGGATGTAAAGACCGCTGTATTCCTCTATACAGATTTCAAATTCTGCAGTACGCTTTTCATATATACCCACAATGTTTCTGTCGCATTTTAATATGAGAGCAGCCTCGCCTGATGCATCGGTGTTAACGGCAAGAATTTTTGCCTTAACGGCAGGCGACTCGTCAATTGACACGCTGACCTCTTGTCCATTTGAAAAAAGCTGAGCATCCTCAAGAGGTACAGCGGCGGCAAGATACCACGAATATGTGTCGGTAATTTTGGCATTGGCACTGCTTTTTGGGTCAAAATCCTTAAGAATCTGTGAAAAGTTATTTATATCAGAAGCAGAAAGCGTCGCAATATCCTTTTCGTTGCCCTTTCCCTCAAGCCCGTCAAGCGTTGTATAAAAATAGCCTGATGCAGGGGCGAGGACTTCTTCACGGATACCGCCAAGCTGCTGCTCAAGATTATATTTTTCCTCTTCGAGAGATACTAAAAGCTTGTCCGCAGACGTCATATTTTCAGCAGAGTTTTTTTTCTGAACGAGAGCGCTTAGTGAAAGGGTGCTTTCCCTTGCAGAAATAAAATCTTCCTCACTGACTTTCTGCCTTATAGTAGAGGTAATGTCCTTCATTGCAGAAAAAATACGTGCCTCATCAGAAGAATAAATATCAAAGATACTTCCCGACTGCTTGATTTCCTCAATTCTGCGGGAAACCTCCTCGAGCTTTTCCGAAAGTGCTTTATCAAGATTTCCGCTGATGATAACGCCAACACTGCTTCCACGGCTTACACGTGTGCCGTCTTTTGCAATTGTTTCAAAAACGCCGTTTGTGTTGCCCTGTACAAGCGTTTCCTTACGAAGAAGAAAACCACTGCCCGTAACAGCCTTTTTAACATTTACAACGTGCGCAGTCTGGGTATCAAAAGGTGCACTGCAATAGCTAAGCGAACTTAAAAGCAGTGCCAGTATTAATATTATTAATCCCGTTTTCAGCACTTTGTGCATAGCCTGAAACTCTCCTTTATCAAATCTGGGAAATTTCCTGTTCTTTTTCAGATGCAATAAAATTAATAGGTTTAGCAGGAATAATGGTTGAGATGGCGTGCTTATATATAAGCTCCTGCTTGCCATCGCTGTCAAGGACTACCGTGTAGTTGTCAAAGCCTGTTACAAGGCCTTTAATCTGAAAGCCGCTTAAAAGAAAAATTGTAATTGCAATTTTATCTTTTCTTACCTGGTTCAGAAATACGTCCTGCAGATTAATTTGTGTCTTCATTTGTCAAAATCCTTTCTTTAATTAACTGTCGGGCAAGAGAAAATGCATTTTCACTCTCAAGCCATATAACCTCGGTGTTCTTTCGCAGCCACGTAAGCTGCCTTTTTGCATAACGGCGGGTATTCCGCTTTAAAAGGGAAACCATTTCGCCATAGGTGCATAATCCTTTAAAATACCACACAGCCTCTCTGTAACCAATTGCCATAAGGGCGGTGGACATTTTTTTCATTTGGGGAAGAATATACCTTTTAACTTCCTCTAAAAGACCGTCCCGGAGCATAATATCCACACGCTTTTCAATGCGTGAATAAAGATTTTCCCTGTCCATATCAATTGCCAGATAAAGGTAATTATACGGAGACTGGGAAGGGCGGCTTTCTTCGTCAAGACATTTTCGTGTCTTTCCTGTAGTACGAACTGTTTCAATCGCTCTTATAACCCTTTTTGTGTCATTGGGATGAAGGGTTAAAGCTGCCTCAGGGTCTTCCTTTTTCAGTATTTCAAAAAGTGCTTCATTTCCGTGCTCCTTAGCATAGCACAAAAGCTCTTCTGAAAGCTTTTCATCCCTTTTCGGGGCACTAAACTTTGTGGCAAGGACAGTATTATCAATATAAAGTCCCGTACCGCCAACCATTATGGGAAGCTTGCCACGCATATGAATTTCTTTTATCTTTTCTCCGGCAAGACGGCAGAATTTTTCAACACTGAAATCCTCTGTAGGGTGGGCAATATCTATCATATGATGGGGGATGCCCTCCATTTCGCTATGTGTCGGCTTTGCCGTACCGATATCAAGATTTTTATATATTTGCATTGAATCGCAGGAGATAACCTCGCCGCCTAGCTCTTTTGCAAGCTCTATTCCGAGCGACGTTTTACCCGAGGCAGTTGCCCCTGCAATAACAACAAGCGGTATTTTATGAGGTGTGGAAGCGTTAGCCATTGATTATACAATCCTTCCAAACATTTTTTCAATCTGATATTTTGTCAGCTTTATTGAGATAGGTCTGCCGTGCGGACACGTGGAAATTCCCTCGAGTGCCATTGCCTGAGAAAAAAGCTTCTCAAGCTCTGAGAGAGAAAGCGATAAATTTGCCTTTATTGCACTGCGGCAGGCTACGGTATAAACTGCCTTGTCACGGATTGCACTTATTTCGCCACCCTCATTTCCGCCTAAAACGCCAAGCATCTCTATAAAAAGGTCACTGCCCTCTTCATAAAGACAGTCAGCGGGGAGGGACCTGAGGACAATTGCATTTTTTCCAAAATCCTCAAACTCAAAGCCCATATCAAGAAGAAATTCGCTTTTCTCTAATGCAAGCTCTTTTTCAGAAGGTGTCAGATTAACACTGATTGGCATAAGTAAAAGCTGTGTATCTGTTTTATAACCACTGTTTTTGATTTCTTCAAAACGGATACGCTCATGTGCAGCGTGCTGATCCATCAGCAAAAATTCACCGTCGCCCTCGGCAAGAATATATGTGGAGAAAAGCTGACCGATAATACGAAAATCACTGATGACAGTCGGGGGGTTTTCTATGGCTTTCTTTTCCTTAGTTTCTTGTGGTGCTTTTGTAAAAAGAGGCTCGTTTTTCTCCTTGGGTATTTCCTCTTTTTTCTTGTCAATTCCCTCAATATTTCTTACGGGGAGCTTTCCCTCGTACGGTTTAACCTCTTCACGTATTTCGTTTATGCTTTTAGCTATGCGGGCAGGAGACGGCTCTGCCTTTGGTGTAAAGGGTTTAAAATTAAGGGAAGTATTTTTGTTTTTCTGTGTGAAAGAAATCTGCACGGGCGGCTTATTTACAGAGGGCATTTTGTACGCCTCTTTGGAAGAGGGGAGCGGAACGCTCCTCGGTGCTGCAGTTTCAGAAAGTGCATTTTTTACCGCCCAGTAAACTGCCTCATAAACGCTTTGGTCGGATGCAAACTTAATCTCCGTTTTCCCCGGATGAACATTAACGTCAACTAAGGAAGGGTCAAGCGATATGTCAAGCACGCATACGGGAAACCGACCTATCATAAGCTCGTTTTTATATGCTTCGCTAACTGCAGTTAAAAGCGTTTTGTTAACAACGTATCTGCCGTTTACAAAGAAAATCTGCATAAGACGGTTAGGACGTGAAAGATTTCCCTTTCCCGTAAGCCCTGCTACCGATACGCCATCTTTTGTATACGAAACATTTATTGTGCACGATGCGATATCCTTACCGAAAATACTGTGGACAGTGTTTTTTAAAACATTATCCCCGGGGGAGAAAAGAACTTCTTTCCCGTCTCGGATAAGGCGTATTGAAACATTGGGGTGGCTGAGTGCCTGCTTGTTACAGACATCTGTTATTGCGCCCGCCTCAACAGAGTCCTTTTTCATAAATTTCATTCGGGCAGGCGTGTTGAAGAAAAGATTTTTCACAACAATGGTTGTTCCGTCAGGACAGCCTGCACTTTCGCATAAAATCTCCTCTCCGCCCTCTACGATAACGTGCGTGCCCTCGGGAGCAGTGCGCTGCTTTGTAAAAAGCTCCGTTCTGCTTACGGCGCAGATGGAACAAAGTGCCTCTCCGCGAAAGCCAAGCGTTGATATATGTTCAAGGTCCTTATCTGTTTTTATTTTGCTTGTAGCGTGTCTTAAAAAGGCGGTGCGGGCATCATCCATATCCATTCCCGAGCCATTATCGGTAACACGCATATAAGTGGTACCGCCATTTTTAATTTCAACCACAACAGTTGTTGCACCTGCATCAATAGCGTTTTCCAAAAGCTCCTTTATTACACTGGCAGGTCGCTCAACAACCTCGCCTGCAGCAATTTTTTCTGCAGTAAATTTGTCGAGAATATTAATTTTGCCCATATCTTCACCACCTTATGTGTTTTGTATATTAGGTATCCTGCAGTCTGGACATTTTTAACATCCCCTATTCGCAGGGGATAGGAAAAAATGTTTCAGAACGGACAAACTGAGCCAAGCGAAGCTTGGGTTACCCGAAGCTGTATGTGTATACAGCGAGAGGCGAAGTTTGTTTGTAGCAAAAAGGCTTAAAAACGAAGAAAAATCGAATTAAAAGAGATTTTTCAACATAACAATCCCTCAGTCCCTTCGTGACAGCTCCCTTTACACAAGGGAGCCTTTTTCATATCTTTGCCTTTTTGCGGTCTGGACATTTTTAACATCCCCTTATTAAAGTAATTTCTGAAGCTCATATAGCTTATTCATTGCCTCGATGGGGGTAAGTGTAGTAACATCAATATCCCTGAGTGCGTTTGCAATTTTATCACCTGCAAGAGAGCCGAAATTAAGCTGTGCTTCTTCCTGCACAGGTGTCTCTGCTGCAATTTTTTCACCGTTTTCAGATGCGCTCGTACCGTTTTCAATGGTAACAAGCACTTCCTTTGCACGCTTTATAACACTGTCGGGAACACCTGCAAGCTTTGCAACCTCGATACCGAAGCTGTCATCCGTTCCGCCACGGACAATTTTGCGTAAAAACGTAATATCGTCGCCACGCTTTTTGCAGGCGGTATTATAGTTGACAACACCCTTAATTTTTCCTTCAAGGGCTGTAAGCTCGTGATAATGTGTTGCAAAAAGTGTTTTTGCACCGATTTTCTTTGCAATATGCTCCGTAACCGCCCACGCAATGGAAAGTCCGTCAAAGGTACTCGTACCTCTGCCGATTTCATCAAGGATACAAAGACTTTTTTTCGTAGCGTTTTTAAGTATATAGCTGACCTCGTTCATTTCGAGCATAAATGTACTCTGTCCCGAAGCAAGGTCGTCAGAAGCACCTATTCTGGTGAAAATTTTATCCACAACTCCGCACTCGCAACGGCGTGCAGGAACAAAGCTTCCCATCTGTGCCATAAGTGCGATAAGCGCAACCTGACGCATATATGTTGATTTACCTGCCATATTCGGTCCTGTAATAACGGCTGTGGAGTTATTTTCCGTATCAAGAAGAGTACTGTTGGGAACAAAAAGACTGTCAGAGAGAACTTTTTCCACAACGGGGTGTCTTCCGTCTTCTATGTTAAGAGTGGTCGAAAGATTAACCTCAGGCTTTACGTAGCCGTTTTTTACGGCAGAGTGTGCCAGAGAATAAAGAACATCAGATACGGCAATACTGCGTGCCGTTTTTTCTATTCTCTCCATCTCGGCGCATACTCTTTCCCTGAGCTTTACAAATTCTGCGTATTCAAGAGCGACAAGACGCTCCGATGCGCCAAGAACCGTGCTTTCAATATCCTTAAGCTCGGCAGTAATATATCTTTCACCGTTTGTAATGGTCTGTTTTCTTATATAATCTTCGGGTACCTTTGAAAGATTGGAGGAAGAAACCTCGATATAATACCCGAAAACCTTGTTAAATTTAACCTTAAGGTTTTTTATACCCGTTCTTTCACGTTCACGCAGTTCAAGACTTGTAATATAGCTGTGTCCGTCATTTGCAATAGCACGCAGAGAATCTATCTCCTCATTAAAGCCTTCACGGATAAGCTTTCCCTCACGAAGAGAAATCGGTGCGTCAGGGTCAATGCCTCTTGTAAGAAGGTCGCATAAATCGTCAAGGGTATCAAGATGCGCTGCCTGAATACTTAAAATAGTACTTCTTGCAGAGCAAAGAATTTTTGATAAAAACGGAAGCTTCTGAAAAGAGGAACAAAGCCCTAAAAGATCACGTGCATTCGCTGTACCCATACTCGCACGGCTCATAAGGCGCTCAATATCGTTAACCCCCGTAAGAGCCTCGCCCAAATCGTCACGTAAGGTAATAGAGGAATAAATCTCCTCCACGCCCTCAAGACGGTTGTTGATTGCCGCCGCATTTACAAGGGGGCGAAGTATCCATTGCTTAAGCATTCGTGCACCCATAGCCGTTTTTGTATTGTCAAGCACCCAGAAAAGACTGCCCCGCTTTGACTTGTCACGCATAGTCTCTATAAGCTCAAGATTGCGCACACTTGCCGCATCAATATCAACAAATTCCTGAGAAGTGTAGATATTGAGAGTATGAATATGTGCCATCTCCGCTTTTTGTGTTTCGATTAAATACCCGATAAGAGCACACGTGGAAATTTTAAGAAGCCTGTCCGTTATGTCAGATGCATTTTTAAGCTGAGAAGATAAAACCTCAGGTGCATTTTTCTCTGCCTCATCTGCGTCATATGTAAAGGTCAGTGCACTAAGGCGGCTTCCCAGAAACTCAGTTATTTTACGGTTTTGTACTGTGTTTCCTCCCAATGCTATTTCAACGGGGGAGAAACGTGCAAGCTCATTTATAAGCTTATCACACGTCATATCGTCATAGAGGGTTGTTCCCATAAGCTCGCCCGTTGAAACGTCAACAAAGGTAACTGCACAGTCATTTCCCTCTCGGCACACAGATGCCATATAGTTCGTTTTTCTCGAATCTAAAAGCGTATCGTCAAGAATTGTTCCCGGCGTTACAATGCGGATAATATCACGCTTTACAATATCTTTTGCGGTTTTAGGGTCTTCCACCTGCTCGCAGATGGCAACCTTGTGTCCCTTTCCTACAAGGCGTGCTATATAGGAGTTTGCTGCATGAAAGGGAACTCCACACATCGGTGCACGCTCTTCCATTCCGCAGTCACGGCCTGTAAGGGTTATTTCAAGGTCCCTTGATGCAACGATTGCATCGTCATAAAACATTTCGTAAAAGTCGCCTAAACGAAACATCAGTATTGCATCAGGACATTGCTTCTTTATTGCGATATATTGCTTCATCATCGGAGTGGGTCCTTTTTCTTTCACTTACACTCCTCCTTTATCCGAAAATGTTAAGAGCGCTTTTTTAGTGACAATCGCCGCCGCAGCTTGAGCAGTTTCCGCTGCATCCTCCGGGCATTTTACCCGTAATGTGGAATGAGAGGATGTTATTCATCTGCTCAATTATAGCCTGAAATGTACGCTGTGCGTTAATATATGCAGTGATGGAGTCATTGGTTGTCATTTTTTCATAAGCCTCTTCAAGCTCCTCACGGATTTCGGCAATTCTGCTATCGTCAACGTCGCCTTTCTGAATTTCAGCGGCAAGGCGTGAACGAACATCACTGTATTCCTTAAGAAGTGTAAGTGCCTCTTCGTCCTGCTCCTGTCTGAGCTCTGCCTCTTTAAGCTCCTTATACTCTTTGCTTTCAATAATAGCTTCTCCAAGCTCACGTGCCTTTTCAAAAATTTCTGCCATTTTAAATTCCTTCTTTCTTTGATTTATACAAGTTCCCCGTAGAGAATCCAGGTTTGTGCCTTTGTGATTTTTGTTTTAACAAATGTGCCTGTAAGGGCATCGTCGCCCTTAAAATTAACAATTTTGTTTGCGTAGTTTCTGCCTGTAAGCATATCGGGGTCAGTTTTGCTCCGCCCTGAAACGAGGACAGTTTCGACATTTCCCTCGTGCCTCAGATTTCTTTCATAGCTGATGTTATTTTGTACATCAAGCAGTTTTTTAAACCGTGCATCAATTTCCTCCGGTGTTGAAACATTTGGCATTTGTGCCGCACGTGTTCCTTCACGTGGCGAATATATGAAAGAAAATATTGAGTCAAACTGTACATCCCGAAGAAGGGAGAGCGTGTCCTCAAAATCCGCCTCTGTTTCCGTAGGAAAGCCGACAATTATATCGGTTGTCAGTGCAATGTCAGGCATAAGCTTTTTTGCAAGGGAGACGATTTCAAGATATTTTTCACGTGTATAAACTCTGTTCATATCCGAAAGCACCTTGTTGCTGCCTGACTGCAACGGAAGGTGAAGCTGATTACAGATTTTTTCCTCAGATGCCATTGTCTTAAGAAGAAGCGGAGAAATGTCCTTGGGATGGCTTGACATAAAGCGTATGCGTTCAATCCCCGAAATCTCGCAAACCTTCAGCAAAAGCTTTGCAAAAGCATCCGTTTCCCCACGGTCTTTTCCGTAGGAGTTGACGTTTTGCCCTAAAAGCATAACTTCACGCACACCGTTTTTGGAAAGGTATTCTATCTCGCTTAAGATATCCTCTTCATTACGGCTCCTTTCACGTCCGCGCACATACGGTACTATACAGTAGGAGCAAAAGTTGTTGCATCCGTACATTATTGATACAAATGCCCTTGCCCCGCCATCGTAATTAACGGGAAGTCCCTCTGCGATAATCCCTTCCCCTGATATATCAAAAACCTTCTGATTATGCTCCATTGCATCATTAAGAAGGGAGGGGAATTTCCAAAGTGCGTGCGTGCCGAAAATTATATCAACGTGACGGTACTTTGTTTTAATACGCTTTGCAATCTGCTCTTGCTGCACCATACAGCCGCATATGCCGATGACAAGGGATGGCTTTTTAGCCTTTAAGTGCTTGAGCGCACCTAATTTTCCGTACACCTTGGCGTGTGCGTTTTCACGTATGGCGCAGGTGTTAAAAATAATAACATCCGCAAGGCTTTTTTCCTCTGTGAGGGTGAAGCCCATCTCAAGAAGCATTCCCTCAATCCTTTGTGAATCGTTTACATTCTGCTGACAGCCGAATGTTTCCACCATTGCATAGCGTTTTTCCCCTGCAAGGGAAAGCTTTATTGAATTTATAGTCTGCCGCTGAAGCTCTATCTCGTGCGGCGTGATATGCACATTATTTTCTGCCAAAACTATTCATCCAATCTTTAAAAATATAATAGGGGATGTAAAAAGTTCATATCGCAAAAAGGTAATTAAGAGCAAATTCGAAATTCGAAGTGCGAAATGCGAAATGTTGGTTGATTTTTTGCAAAGCAAAAAATCTTTGTTTTGACTTTAGTTGGCTCAATTTGCATTTCTAAAGCGCTTTTCCTATCCCCAACAAAAATATAGGTTGTGAAAAAACCACTTTTTTCACAACCTATATTATATAATAATACAATTAAAAAGTCAAAGGAAAATTAAGAATTTATAGACTTTTAATAGCATCTTTAATGATGTCAAAATTCTTTTCTATAGAGCTAAATGCCCAGAATTCATTCGGGGCGTGCATTGTTTCAGGCTCCCCGGGGAAAAGCACACCAAATGCAATACAGTTTTTAAATGATTTTGCATATGTTCCGCCGCCTATAGCCATTGGCTCTGTAGTATCTCCCGTATGCTGTGTATAAATCCTTGAAAGAGTTGATACAAGGTGGCTGTCCGTTGGAACATAAAGCGGCTGCTCGTGGAAGATTATCTCTGCCTTAAGTCCTTTTTTAGCGGCGTGGTCTTTTATTGAAGAAATAACCTCTTCTCCGTTTGCCGTAATCGGGTAGCGTATATCGTAGAAAAGCTCACACTGCGTGCTGTCTGCGTGTAATACAGACGGATTAATGCTGAGAGTTGTAAGAGAATCCTTTATATCAATTCCGAGGGATTGTGCAGTGGTAAGGGAATAAAGGTTTGCAAATGCACTTTCAGGAAAACGCACAGAAATTTTTTCTGCAAGCTTTAAAATTGCATTTTCACCTTTTTCGGGCATACTTCCGTGTGCCGCAAGACCTTTTTCTGAAAGTGATTCGCCCTCTATAAATGCGTGTGCATCGTCAGGAACGATATTTATAACCTTACCGCCGTCGAATTTGAAATCATCGGGCATAGCGGTTTCTTCTCCGAAAATACGTACACGCAGAAGCCCTTTTTCACCAAACACGGCAGGATAGTCTGCATCGGGGGAAAAGGCTATTGTGGGAAGCTCCTCAGTCTCCTTGTACCGCTTCATACAAAGGCAAGTGCCCGTTTCCTCGTCACCACCGATTATAAGGCGCACCCTTTTTGAAAGCGGGATTTTTGCATCGCTTATTGCCTTCATTGCATAAAGGGCAAGGAGGGCAGGGCCCTTATCATCAATAACGCCTCTGCCGTAAACACCGTCATCCGTTACACTGCACTCGAGCGGGGGATAGCTCCATCCGTCGCCCGTCTCAACAGTGTCGGTATGAACGATAATTCCCAGAAGCTCGTCGCCCTCTCCCATTTCTATATATCCGCAGTAGCCGTCAAGGTTTTTTGTTTTAAAGCCAAAGCGCTTGCCAATGGAAAGAAAAGCCTCAATAGCATCGTTTATTCCTTTTCCCAAAGGGGCATCGGGCGTTTCCTCTCCACAGTTTCCGCGTATGCTTTTTATGGAAATAAGCGTTTTAAGGTCGTTTAAAAATTCCTGTCTGTTAAACATCATAAAACTCCTTTCAGCCGCAGTATGAAATTTCAGGCGTAATTACGGCATAATAGTTTTTGTTTATATTCTGTACTGATTTTTCAAGATTAGTACAAATATCATCCTTTTTACTAAAAAGCTCGGGAGGAAGAAGTAAATCAAAAATTATATTCGTATGCGTAGGGCCGGGCACAATGCGCAAATCGTGTATATTGGCAGCGGGGGACAGCTTTTCACATTCCTTTGAAAGGACAATATAAACCTCTTTTAAAATGGGGTTATGAATGTCAATGGGATCCATATGAATAACCGCCTCGCATCCGAGGTGCGAACTGATTTGTCTTTCTACCAAATCCACCGCATCGTGAAGTGCAAAAAGCTCTTTTGAGCCGTCAACCTCCATATGAAGCGATACAAAAACCTTGTTTGGTCCGTAGTCATGAACAACAAGGTCGTGTATTCCTATTGTTTCGGGGTTTGAACGAACAATGCGTTCTACCTCACGCACAAATTCCTGCCTGGGAACGCTCCCTAACAGCGGGGCAGATGTTTCGATTACTGCCATTATTCCCGTGCGTATGATAAGTGCGGAAAGAACTGCGCCCACATATCCGTCTATATAGATGTTTGTAAAATACATAAATACAGACGAAATAAGGATTGCAAGGGTGGATATACTGTCGCTTATACTGTCGGCGGCAACTGCTCGGAGCGATGCCGAATGTATCTTTTTGCCGCAGGAATTATTGTAAAATGCCATATAAAGCTTTACCAAAGCGGAAAGGAGCAAAATGATTACAACATACCTGTTAAAAACAAATTCTGTGGGATTAATAATTTTTTTAATCGAGGATTTTAAAAGCTCAACCCCTACGAAAATTATTGTCACAGAGATAAGCGTCCCTGCAATATATTCAATTCTGCCGTGCCCGAATGGATGCTCACGGTCAGCCTTTCGGGAGGAAAGGATAAACCCGAAAAGGCTTATGACAGAGGACAGTGCATCGCTAAGGTTATTAAACGCATCTGCCATTATGGAAATTGATGATGTAAATAGTCCCGTGCACAACTTTGCCGTAAACAGCAACAGGTTAAGAAAAATACCCACGCCCCCGCACACATATCCGTATATACTGCGTTTTTTCGCTTCGGACATATCAGGGGAGGTAAATTTCCTTAAAAGCAGTGAAACCATCAAAAAACCCCCAACAAACTATCTTGAAATTATCCTATTATACCATAGCTTCTTAAAATAGCATATACTACATAAATCACGTAAAGAAGCACGCAAACAATACCCTCAGGTCTTGTCGCCTTTTTATCGGTGATGCAAACAAAATACATTACTGCACAAACGGCAATTAGAAGAATAATGTCAATAAGTGCATTCGGGTCACAGCCAAGCGGATGTACAAGACCGCTCATACCTAAGATAAAGAGGATGTTGAATATGTTAGAGCCTACAACATTACCAAGTGCAATTTCACTCTCGCCCTTTTTTGCCGCAACAATTGATGTTACAAGCTCGGGAAGAGAAGTTCCCACGGCAACAATGGTAAGACCTATAAGAAGCTCTGACATACCGAATGCCTTGGCAAAAAATGTGGCAGAATTTACAGTAAACTGTCCGCCAAGGATAATTCCTGCCGCGCCGATAATGATGTAAAGAGCACTTTTCATCGGGGAGAGAATTTTATAATCCTCGCTCTGCTCCTCACGGTTTTTAAGTGCAGATATTACGAGAAGAAGAATATATGCAACAAAAAGAATGAAGAGAATTGCCGCCTCAAAACGTGAAAGGGTGTTATCAATAAGCATAAATGCGAGAATAACAGAAACGCCTATGCATATGGGAAAATCCCTCTTCATAATCATTTTGTCAATTAAAAACGGGCAAATGAATGCAGATGCACCAACAACAGCGAGAAGGTTAAAAATGTTGGAGCCTACAACATTTGCAATGGAAAGGTCATAGGAGCCCTGAAGTGAAGCGGTGATACTAACCGCAGCCTCGGGAAGTGATGTTCCGATTGATACAATGGTAAGACCGATAATAACCGACGGAATTTTAAGAAGCTTTGCAACAGAGGAGCTACCGTCAACAAATAAATCGGCACCCTTGACAAGAAGGAAAAAGCCTAAAACGAGTAAAATTAACTGTAATACGTAATCCATTAAAAATCACCTCATAAAATTATATTATGTACAAATCTGTGCTGTGCATTAAAAAAGCTGAATTTTTGTATATCCCCCCTTTTTGCTGGTCATCGAAAAGCCAAGCCAATTGCGCCTTATACTTGCCAAATTTAAATGCTTTCAACTTGTCGTCCTTGAAAGGCGTCAGCCTATCTTCGTCCTCCGCATTAAAATCATTGTAAATTTTTCTGCGTATAAGGTCGAAGAGTTTAAAAAGAGGAAATTTTGCTATAAGACAAAGAAAATTCAAGGACAATACTGACGTATGTTTGCAGAATTTTCTGCAGTATTATACGAAATTTCCCTTTTTAAACCGCAATTGGTTTGACTTTTCGATGACAAAAAAAAGACTTTTATTATGCACTGCACAATAAAAGTCTTGCTATTTAATACAAAGGCGGGCAAAAATTTGCCGTACTGACGCCATTGTAGCAGAAATTTTTCTGCCAGCTACTCCCTTTTACTAACGGAATTTTACCATAGAAAGGGGAAAATGTCAATCAGTGAATTTACCTTTTTTGAAAATCTTTCCCGTTAATTAAGTAATCAATAGAAACATTAAAGTATTCAGACATTTTATTAAGTAAATCAATACTTGGCTCACGCTTAGCCATCGAAGAGCCAAGCTGCATATGCCTTATATTTGAAAAATTTTTATTCTTTCAACTTGTCGTCCTTGAAAGGCGTCAGCCTATCTTCGTCCTCCGCATTGAAATTATATAAAATTTTTCTAAATATAAGGTCGGAGAGTTTAAAAAGAGGAAATT
>JAZORN010000022.1:0-13687 GCA_045656645.1 Clostridia bacterium
GTCGACTACCGAGAAATTGCGAGCATCATTTTCCTTTGCTGGCTCGCAATTTCAGCCGTCAGAGGAAACTTAGTGTTTCCTTTTTGTAGGCGGCGGTTCAAAGGCGGAAAATACGGAAAAACAATACCCACACTGTATAAATGATATATCGCCCATTATTTTCTGCGCCCCTGCGAGGTCGTTTTAAAGGGGTTCGGGGAAATCGAAATCCCCCGACGCTTTTCGCCATTTTAGCGCTCAAAATGGCATAGGGGGTTGCCCCTCGGCAAAAGGTTCCAATACACTATTGGCTTTATAAAAGGATTTTTTCTCGTTTTTTAAAAACGACATAAAGGAGTGTTTTTTATGATTATCAGTCTTCTTAAAGGAAGCTGCACAATAAAGGCAAGCGGCAGATTTCCCGAAAGAATTTTAAATATTGCCTCTACAAGTGGTATTTTTGTACATACAGTTAAAAGAACGGACGAAAATACATTAACCTTTTGCGTCAGCAAAAAGGGTGCACAAAAGCTACTTTCAAATCCGCCTGATACAATCAAGCTTGAAATAACAGACGGATACGGTCTTCCTTTCTTCTGGCAAAGGTATAAAAAACGCAGCGTGCTTTTTGCATTACCTCTACTTTTTATCTCCATATGTATTGCCTTTTCGTGCTTTTTATGGCAGGTGGATGTTGAAGGAGGAGATAAAAAGCTTCAAAGTGAGGTGAAAAGTGCACTTTCCGCCTACGGAGTACACGTAGGTGCATTAAAACATAAAATTGACCAGAATGACATAAAACGCCGTGCAATTATGGAAATTGATGACCTTTCGTGGTTATGGGTTGACTTAAAAGGAACAACGGCAAAGGTCAAAATACAAAAACGCACACGAAAACCGTCGCTTGTAAAAATAAACGAGCCGTCTGACGTTATTGCAATGCACAGCGGAGTAATCGAAAAAATGCAGGTATATTGCGGTGTGCCGCTTATTTCAGAGGGTATGACCGTTGAAAAAGGGCAGATAATAGTAACGGGGGTATTTAGAAGTGAAAACGAAAACATACCGACCTATTATCACCACGCCTGTGCCGATGTGACGGTGCGCTTAAACGAGAAAAAAACCGTTATAATTCCAAAATCCGTCATTACCAAAACACCAACGGGCAACAAAAAGAGTGTGTACAAAATTAATTTCAAAAAAAATAACATAAAATTTTCATTAAACAGTGGAATTTCATATACCGAATATGATAAAATAGAAAAAACACTTAAAATTCCTTTTCTGCCTCTTTCCTTTTCACGTGTTGATTATCTGGAGGCGGATGTTACCACAAAGCCCGCTGACACAGCGGCAGAAATTGAAAACCGCAGAAAGGCTTTTTTAAAAACACTTGAAAAGAAAAAGCTTGATGTTAAAAATCTGACAGAAGAAATAAAGGAAAGTGATGAGGCACTTACGGTTACATTTAATGCAGAGTGTCTTGTCCGCACAGATAAAGAAATTCCAATTAAAGGAGAAACTGATGGAAAAAATTCTTGAAGCTAAAAGCACTGACACCGTTATGTCCCTTTTTGGGAGCTTTGACTCAAATGTAAAATTGATTGAGCGTGAAATGGATGTCAGAATTACAAACAAAGATACCATTATTAAAATTATAGGCGACAACTGCGAAAAGGCGGCAAGTGTAGTCTCCCGCTTAATTGACGAAATTGAGCTTGGCGAAACACTGACGGAGCAGAATATCCGCTATGCAATTTTTTCAGTGAATGAGGATATTGATTATGTTCCCCCTGCAAAGGGTGATTATATCTGCATTACCGCCAAGGGAAAGAGCGTAAAGTGTAAAACCTACGGACAGAAAAATTATATTCAGAAAATTCGTGATAACACTGTTGTCATTGCAATCGGTCCTGCAGGTACGGGAAAAACGTATCTTGCAGTTGCTATGGCTGTAGATGCGTTCCGCAGAAAAGAGGTCAGCCGTATAATCCTTACCCGTCCTGCCGTTGAGGCGGGCGAAAAGCTCGGATTTTTGCCCGGTGATTTGCAGATGAAGGTTGACCCGTATCTTCGCCCCCTTTATGATGCATTGGGTGATATGCTCGGTATGGAAAACTATCAGAAGTATCTTGAACGGGGAGTTATTGAAATTGCACCGCTTGCCTATATGCGAGGAAGAACGCTTGACGATGCATTTATAATCCTTGACGAGGCGCAAAACACCACCCCCGAGCAGATGAAGATGTTTCTTACACGTATAGGCTTTGGCTCTAAGGCGGTAATCACGGGCGATATTACGCAGATTGACCTTCCCGACGGAAAGAGAAGCGGTCTTAAGGATGCGGCAAAGGTTCTTAAAAATATTGAAGGACTTGATTTTTCGTATCTTTCTGATAAGGACGTTGTCCGTCATCCCCTTGTACAGAAAATTATAGCCGCATATGAAAAATTTGAAAAAAGGTGACATATGATGAAATCATTTTTCAGTAATGCCCTGCACGCAACAATTACGATTGTTTCCTTTGTCCTGATTGTTTTTGTGGTTTTGTTTTCCAACAGAACGGGACAGATTGAGGTAAATATCGGCGATGTTTCTACCGTTGACATATATGCACCACGTGCGATAGTCGACCAGACCACAACGAATGCCAGCCGCAATGCAGCAAGAAAAAGCGTTGAAAACGTATATATCCGCAATGATGATAAACGTATTAGTGCAGTTGAAAACGTGACAAAGGTTTTTGCCCACGCAACAACGCTTCGTGGTGACGAAAATATTAATATTTCGGCAGGCTCAGCCCAGCTTCAGGCGGCAGTTAAGCTTGATATTTCACAGAAAACGGCACTTGCACTGATGAGTGCATCAGATAAGGAATTTTCCGCACTCCGCAAGGTTTCAGATATTGTAGATAATATAATGTCACAGGGAATATCGGACGTTTCTTCCGCACGGGAAAAATGCAGTGCAGATGTTTCCTTGCTTAAAATTTCTGCTTCGCAGAAAGAGGCGGCAAATGAAATTATTTCCCTCGTCCTGACAGAAAATTTAGAGCTTGACGAGGCTGAAACAGAGCGCAGACGAGAGGCAGCCGCCGCATCTGTTCCTGAAATTGAGTACAAGAAAAACCAGATAATAGTACGAAAGGGCGAAATTATCTCCGAGGCGCAGCTTAATATGCTAAGCTCCCTTGGAATTTTAAAGGGGACAAACCCCCTCTCACCCACATACACAGTCGGCATTGCGGCACTTATGCTGATTTGCTACATTGTATTTATGTTCCATCTTTCAAAGAGCCGACAGAAAAACTCCCCTGCACTTCCCATTGCATCGGTTATGGGACTTTTGATGGTTGTTATGTCATTTTACGGGTCGGAATATGTTCCCGAAAAAATGATTTCACTTTTGCCGGCAGGAATATTCCCTTGTATAGTAAGCATTTTTGCCCCTGTGCAAACGGCTGTTACGGCAAACCTTATAATTTCGGTTTTCTGCGGTGTTGCCTTTGATGCAAACTGGGGCTACACACTCTGCCTTATTCTGGCAGGTACGGCATCTTCTTACTGTTTTTCATATGTAAAAAGACGCACGCACCTTCTTCCCGCTACATTTATTTCTTCTCTTTTTTACGGTTTTGTTTTCTCCTCAATGTCACTGATTGAGTCAAGCGGAGTTTCCGTTGCACTCGGCGCCTTTGCAAAGGGATTTTTGGGCGGATTTTTGTCAGGACTTATAACGATAGGCTCTCTCCCCCTTTTCGAGTGGCTGTTTAACGCAACAACTCCTATGAAGCTGAGCGAGCTTGCAAACCCCGAAAATAAGCTCTTAAAAAAGCTTTTGATTGAGGCACCCGGTACTTATCACCACTCTCTCACGGTTGCAAATATTTCTGAAATTGCGGCACGAAGCGTTAATGCAAACCCGCTGCTTGCACGTGTGGGCGCATATTACCATGATATAGGAAAGCTTCGCCACCCACTTTATTTCAAGGAAAATCAGTACGATAAAAATGCGCATGAGGCTCTTTCGCCAAGCGAGAGTGCATCTCTTATTATAAGCCACGTTGAAGATGGCGTAGAAATTGCCGTAAAAAACCGTTTGCCCAAAAGCATTTGTGATATAATTTCTCAGCATCACGGCACAACAAAGGCAGGATATTTCCTTCTTCGTGAAAAGGAGCAAAATCCCGATGCTGACGAAGCCCTTTTCACTTACAAGGGGCCCGTACCGCAGACAAAGGAAGCGGCTATTGTAATGCTTGCCGATTCGTGTGAGGCGGCAGTAAGAAGTATTGATGATAAAAGCGAAGGCAAGATTGAGGCTATGGTTCGACGCCTTGCGACAGAACGTGTTAACTCGGGGCAGTTCTCCGAGTGTAATCTTACCTTCCGCGAGCTTGAAACGGTTATAAAGGTAATCACCAAAACTCTCGGCGGTTACTTCCACGAAAGAATAAAATACGAATAACGGAGATGTGAAAAATTCGAAATGCGAAATGCGGAATGCGGAATGAAGGAAGGTTTTCGTTTATCGAAAACCTACATTCACTTCGAACTTCGAACTTGAAACTTCGAACTTGAAACTTCGAACTTAATGCAAAATGTTATTTTTTTACAGTATATAGCCATATGGCAGATTGGAGAAGTTATTATGATACAGTTTATTATTGAAGACGAGCAGGAAAAGCTTGAGTTTACAGAGGAGCTTTCCGAAATTGTTCAAAAGGCAGTTGCAACAACACTTAACACAGTGGGCGCAGATGAAGAAACTGATTTTGAGGTAAGTATTCTCATTACAGATAATGACGGCATACAACAAATCAATAAGGAATACAGAGAAATTGATGCGCCTACAGACGTATTAAGCTTCCCTATTCTTGAATTTGATGAAGACGGTGTAATGATTGAGGAAAGCGGTGACTATGACGGAGATATGCTTCTTTTAGGCGATATCGTAATTTCACTTGAAAGGGCAAAGGCGCAGGCGGAGGAATACGGACATTCACTTGAGCGTGAGGTCGGCTTCCTTACCGTGCACAGTACACTCCATCTTCTCGGCTTTGACCATATGGAAGAGCCTTATACATCTGTTATGCGCGGACGTGAAAAAGAAATTATGGATATAATGAATCTTCAACGCTGAAAGGAACTATACAAATGAGTAATTTTAAATCAGGCTTTGCCGCAATTGTCGGCAGACCAAATGTGGGTAAATCAACACTGACAAATGCATTTATCGGTGAAAAGGCGGCAATCGTTTCAAATAAGCCGCAGACTACACGCAGTAATCTTGCCGCAATTGATAACGGTGAAAACTATCAGATTGTTTTTGTTGATACACCGGGTATGCATAACCCCAGAACGAAGCTCGGCGAATATATGAACAGTGTTGCAGGTGCAACCCTCTCCGACGTGGATGTTGCCATCCTGGTTGTAGAGGCAGGCCGTGAGGTATATGACCTTGAAAAAAACATTATTAAAAACGTCGCCGCTAAAGAAATTCCGTTAATTCTCGCAATAAACAAGGCTGATACCGTTGATAAAGAAACAATCCTTCCGCAGATAAGTGCCTTTTGTGAGGAAGGTGAATTTTGCGCAATTGTTCCCGTCAGTGCACTTAAAAAAGACGGTGTTGATGCCCTCAGAGATGAAATTTTAAAGCATTTTGACGAGGGTGAGCCATTCTACCCCACCGACATATACGCAGACAGTACACTTCGTGATATGTGCGCTGAAATTATCCGTGAGAAGATTTTGCGTCTTTTAGACCGTGAAGTTCCGCACGGAACTGCCGTTGAAATCGAAAAAATGGATGAGGGTGATGATTTAACAAAAATCACTGCCGTTATCTACTGCGAAAAGTCAAGCCACAAGCCTATCATAATAGGTAAAAAGGGCGAGGCTATAAAGAGAATAGGCTCCTACGCACGCAAGGATATTGAAAAGCTTCTTGACACACGTGTTTTCCTTGAGCTATGGGTTAAGGTCAGGGAGGACTGGAGAAATAAAGGAACAGCACTGAAAGAGCTTGGATTTATAAAAGAATAAATTCAAAATTCGAAATGCGAAATGCGAAATGAATTAGGATTTTTTGCTATGGCAAAAAATCTACCATCACTTCGAACTTTTAACTTCGAACTTCGAATTTGAAAAGAAAATTTTTCAAGCTATTAAAAATTTTCTTTTCCGCATAATAACTGTGAGGTGATTAATATGTCAAGAACAAACAGTATTATGTGGGATATGTTCACAGGAACAGGAAATATAGATATGTATCTTAAATATAAACGGCATTGCCGTGCAAAAGAGGAATATAAATGTCAGAAAGCACAGTTAAAATCAATGCAATAGTTGTAAGAGCTAAAGACAGCGGGGAAAATGACCGCCTTTTAACCCTTCTTTCCCCTGAAATGGGAAAGCTAAGCGTCAGCGCAAAGGGCGTAAAAAGCCTTAAGCATAAAAGCCGCAGTGCGTGTATGCCCCTTGCATATTCTTCCTTTGTATTAAAAAAAATTAAAGACGGACTTTATTCACTTTCAAGCGCCGATTTGATTGAAAGCTTCTCTTCCCTTTCAAAGGATGTGGAGCTTTTATCCTATGGCGCTTATTTTGCTGACCTTGCAAGGCTTTGCCTGCAGAGCGATTCTCCCGCCCAGGAGGAAGTAAGGCTTCTTTTAAATACTCTCTACGTTCTTACAAAAAGAAACGATGCCGCACCTCTTATAAAAGCGGTATTTGAACTAAAGCTTATGGAGCTTTTCGGAATAATGCCTGAATTTTCGTCTGAATGTCCGTGCTCCTCCCCCGCAAAATTTTTCTGTCCGTCAGAGGGTGAAGTGCGCTGCAACGAGCATAAATCCCCTGATGCTATCCCCGTAACGCCAAATGAAATCAATCTTTTGCTTTACATAACAAGCTCGAGCCTTAAGGATGCGCTTTTTGCCGTCTGCAATATGGACACTGCCGCATCACTTTCAAGAATTACGGAGCCGTTTTTATCGTATCATTTAGGAAATTTGCCCAATTCCCTTGCTTTTTTGCGAAAAATCGTTATAAAAACACAATAAAAATATAAAAATTTTAAAAAAACACTGGAAATTATGGGAAAAATAGTGTATGATATTAGGTGCGACAAAAATATAAGTAAAGAATTTTAACTTAGGAGGTTAATCAGATGACAAAATTTGTTTATCTCTTCAGCGAAGGTAATGCCACAATGAGAAATCTTCTCGGTGGTAAGGGTGCGAACCTTGCTGAAATGACCGCAATCGGTCTTCCCGTTCCTCAGGGTTTCACAATCACAACAGAAGCCTGCACACAGTATTATGAGGACGGCCGCAAAATCAACGATGATATTCAGGCACAGATTATGGAATACATCGCTAAGATGGAGGAAGTTTGCGGAAAGAAATTCGGTGATAAGGAAAATCCTCTCCTTGTATCTGTTCGTAGCGGTGCGAGAGCTTCTATGCCCGGTATGATGGATACTATCCTTAACCTCGGTCTTAATGAAGACGTTGTTGAGGCTATGGCTCAGAAGAGCGGCAACGCAAGATGGGCTTACGACTGCTACAGAAGATTTATCCAGATGTATTCTGACGTAGTTATGGAAGTTGGTAAGAAGTATTTTGAGCAGCTTATCGACGAAATGAAGGAAGCTAAGGGCGTTAAGAATGATATTGACCTTACAGCAGAGGATCTTAAGACTCTTGCTGAGCAGTTCAAGGCAGAATATAAATCAAAAATCGGTAAGGACTTCCCCACAGATCCCAAGGAACAGCTTATGGGTGCTGTAGAGGCAGTATTCCGTTCATGGGACAACCCCCGTGCAAACGTATACCGTCGTGACAACGATATTCCCTATTCATGGGGTACAGCCGTTAACGTACAGATGATGGCGTTTGGTAACATGGGTGACGATTGCGGTACAGGTGTTGCATTTACACGTGACCCCGCAACCGGTGAAAGAGGACTTATGGGTGAGTTCCTTGTAAATGCACAGGGTGAGGACGTTGTTGCAGGTGTTCGTACACCTATGCCTATCGCTCAGATGGCTGACAAGTTCCCCGAGGCATTTGATGAATTCAAGAAGGTTTGTGCTATCCTTGAAGACCACTACAGAGATATGCAGGATATGGAGTTCACTATTGAAAATAAGAAGCTCTATATGCTCCAGACACGTAACGGTAAGAGAACTGCTAAGGCTGCTCTTAAGATTGCGTGCGACCTTGTTGACGAGGGTATGATTGATAAGAAAAAGGCTGTTGCAATGATCGACCCCAGAAACCTCGATACACTGCTTCATCCTCAGTTCGATGCTAAGGCTCTTAAGGCTGCTACACCTATCGGCAGAGGTCTTGGTGCTTCTCCCGGTGCTGCTTGCGGTAAGATTGTATTTACTGCAGAAGATGCAGAGGCCTGGAATGCAAGAGGCGAAAAGGTTGTTCTTGTTCGTCTTGAAACCTCTCCTGAAGATATCACAGGTATGAAGGCTTCTCAGGGTATCCTCACAGTTCGTGGCGGTATGACATCACACGCAGCAGTTGTTGCACGTGGTATGGGTACTTGCTGCGTATCAGGTTGTGGCGATATCAATATGGATGAAGAAAATAAGAAGTTCACACTTGCAGGTAAGACATTCACTGAAGGCGATGCTATTTCTATCGACGGTTCAACAGGTAATATCTATGACGGTATTATCCCCACAGTTGATGCTGAAATCGCAGGCGAATTCGGCAGAATTATGGAGTGGGCTGACGAGTTCAGAACACTTAAGGTTAGAACAAATGCAGATACACCCGCTGATGCTAAAAAGGCTCGTGAGCTTGGTGCAGAGGGTATCGGTCTTTGCCGTACAGAGCATATGTTCTTCGAGGCAGAAAGAATTGCTGCATTCCGTGAAATGATTTGTGCTGATACAGTAGAGGAAAGAGAAGCTGCTCTTGAGAAGATTCTTCCCTATCAGCAGGGCGACTTTGAGGCTCTTTACGAAGCTCTTGAAGGAAATCCCGTTACTATCCGTTTCCTCGATCCTCCGCTTCATGAGTTCGTTCCTACAGAGGAAGCTGACATTGAGGCACTTGCAAAGGCGCAGGGTAAGTCAGTTGCTGACATCAAGGCTATCATCGCTTCTCTTCATGAGTTTAACCCCATGATGGGTCACCGTGGTTGCCGTCTTGCAGTAACATATCCTGAAATTGCAAAGATGCAGACAAAGGCTGTTATCCGTGCAGCAATCAATGTTAAGAAGGCTCATCCCGACTGGAACCTCGTTCCCGAGATTATGATTCCCCTTGTTGGCGAAATCAAAGAGCTTAAGTACGTTAAGAACGACGTTGTAGCTACAGCTGATGCTGAAATCGCTGCAGCAGGTGCTGACCTTAAGTATGAGGTTGGTACAATGATCGAAATCCCCAGAGCTGCTCTTACAGCAGACGATATTGCTAAGGAAGCTGAGTTCTTCTGCTTCGGTACAAATGACCTTACACAGATGACCTACGGTTTCTCACGTGATGATGCAGGTAAGTTCCTCGATGCTTACTATGATGCTAAGATTTTCGAGAATGACCCGTTTGCTAAGCTTGACCAGACAGGTGTTGGTAAGCTTATGGAAATGGCAGTTGAGCTTGGTAAGAAGGTACGTCCCGAAATGCACTGCGGTATCTGCGGTGAGCACGGCGGTGACCCCGTTTCTGTTGAGTTCTGCCATACAATTGGTCTTGATTATGTTTCCTGCTCACCTTTCCGTGTTCCGATTGCACGTCTTGCAGCGGCTCAGGCTAAGATTAAGGAAGAGGCATAATTTAGATTATACCTAATATTAAACAGGAGTGGTTTAATCCGCTCCTGTTTTGTTATAATATAGGAATTTGCGCGCATTGTGCGCAAAATTGCGTATTTCAACAAAGTTTACCTATAAAAAAGTGAGCGTAGCGAACATTTATTTGACGAAGTCAACTTTGTTCTTCTAAGATTTTCGAGAATGACCCGTTTGCTAAGCTTGACCAGACAGGTGTTGGTAAAAAGAGCAAAAGAACTTGTGTATGACACGCTCTCTACTTGCTAAATTCAAGCTCTTGCGGCTTGTCGGTCTTGTAATGCAAAAAGCATTACTTCACCCTTTCGCACCACAATATCTTGAATTTTTCTGCGTATATAGCATATCATAATCAAATTCTTTTACTCTATGGAAATGGCAGCCCCGCTTGGTAAGAAGGTACGTCCCGAAATGCACTGCGGTATCTGCGGTGAGCATGGCGGTCACCCCGTTTCTGCCCCGTTCTGCCACCAGATCGGTCTTGATTATGTATCTTGCTCACCTTTCCGTGTTCCGATTGCTCGCTTATCAGCGGCTCAGGCTAAGATTAAGGAAGAGGCATAATTTAGATTATATGTTTTGGGGCAAACCCAATTACAATTTAAAAGGCAAAACAATTAATCACTAAAAAGGCAAAAACAAAGGGCTCCGTTATGCGGAGTCCTTTGTTTTTGCCTTCATAAACTTTTATTTGATTTTGTTAAAGTTTCTTTAGATTAATGCCTTTCTTTACGTTGCTCCAACCGAAGTTTTCTGCCCGCAAGCCTTGTTATTGTCATTAACAAAAGCATAAAAATCAGCACAATAAGTATGGAAGACCAACTTCTTAAATTAAGTGTTTCGCACACTCTGAGCGGCAGAAAAATATAATTAAATACTTTTGGCGTAATGAAAAAATATCCAAGATATGCAAGGATTGCGAACATTCCCCACGGAAGAAGAACATCCATCCAATAAGGACGGGAATGTTTTCTCGAAAAAGAATACCTGAAGGTATATACAAAAAGCGAATACGAAAACAATACTATTGCAATCAGCATGGCACCTTGACCAATTTGCTGACAGAAAAATAAGACTAAAAAGCTTGATAGAGAACTCATAGTACTAAGTAGAATTGGCACAAGAATTCTTTCTAATACCTTTTTCAATTTTAGTTCTTCCCAATAATATCCTACCATATAGATTATATGATCTATTGGTTTGCTTGTTTTATTTTTCATGAGCAGTAGTTTCCTTATTTATAATTTGTTGTTGTGTACTTAAAATAACGGTTCTTCTTTCTTCATTCCAGTCAACCTCTACCCCAAGTGCATCGGAAATTGCCCTGACGGGAACAAGTGTCCTGCTATCTACAATAACAGGCGGAGAGTCAAGCTCAGAAGTTTTTTGTTCTCCTGTTTCAAGATTCCCTATATGCATAATTGGCTGGTCTATCATCATTGTAATAATGCTTGAATTTTTTGATGCAATAATAAGCCTGTGTTCTTCAACCCAATCCACATTTGCACCAAGAGCAGTAAAAATAGCTCTCATTGGCACCATAGTACGTGAGTTAATTATCTGCGGATTGACATCAAATGAAAGCGCCTGTCCGTTTAAAGTCACATTGATAGAATCCTGTGCACAAACACTTATATATGAAAACATAAAGCTTATTACAATTATAATTGCAAGAATTTGTTTCATTGTGGCATCCTCCGTAATTGTGGCATTTTTCATTTCTAAAGAGGCTGTAAAAAAAGTTATACTTCTTTTACAGCCTCTTTGATTTAGTATCTTTTAGAGCAAACTAAATATAAATTTAGTTGTTCCAGCTATTCTGCCATGCCTGACCTTTGTCGGTGTTTGTAATGCCGGTAGAATCAAAACCGTAGGAAGCTGTATTTATACCCTTTTCTCCCTCACCGCTTGTTGCAATTACATCAACAAAATCAAGCTCAACAGTACTGATTGTAGGAGCGTTATACTTTTTCATAATAATCCTCCTTACTCTGCAAGTGCTGAACTTACCGAAGCAGTTGCTCCGGCAAATGTAACAACACCGTTAGCTGTTTTGATATAAGGTATAGCATAAATATTTGTTCCAAAGTGGTTTTCGGGAATTTCTACAAGGTCAGCTGAGAATGTTGATACTGTATCAACCTCTGTGTCATACTGAACCTGTACTGCATTTGCAACACCTGAAGCCTTGAAAATGTCAAGAGGAAGAAGATATGCACCGAAATATGTTTTTGTCTTTGCAGGAATTTCTGCTTCGAACACAAAACGGATTGCACCCTTTCCTTCTTTTTCAACGCCTGTTGTTTCCTTATGAACAATGCTTGCCTCTTCGCCCTTAACTACTTCGTACCAGTCGCCATTCTTAACAACTGCATAGCCTTTGGGAACAACGATTTCATTCTCACCGTCTGTCTTTGCATTTGACGGGTCAAACTGGTAGAACTTACCACCCATTACTGTGATAGTGCTACCGGATCCGTTGCTACAGTTAAGAGTCCAACGAGGTGTAGCACACTTGAATGTACCGCCGTTGATTGTGATTTTTGCGCCACCCTTTGCGTAGATAAGGTCTGCCTGGTCTGTCTTTTCGGGGTCACCTTCATTTTCGTAATAGCCACCGTTGATAGTAACAACTGTGTCCGCATCCTTTGCCCAAACTGCCATTGTGTATTTTGTTACATATGTAGCTTTAACTGTGTCTTTATCTGTACCCTCGATTGTAAGATTAGCTTTGTTTTCAGCACGGATAGCACCGTCTTCGCCATCTGCTACAAGTGAGCCTGAAAGTGTAAGCTTTGCTTCACCGCCGTTATACACCTTAGCATTGCTGACTACTTCGTACCATGTGCCGTCTGATTCAACAACTTCATTAACGGTATAACCAGCAGGAACAACGATTTCATTCTCACCGTCTGTCTTTGCATTTGACGGGTCAAACTGGTAGAACTTACCACCCTTTACTGTGATAGTGCTGCCGGAGTTATTCTTGCAGTTAAGTGTCCATCTGGGTGTTGCACACTTGAATGTACCGCCATTGATAACAATTTTTGCACCTAAGCTCGCGTAGATAAGGTCTGCCTGATCCTTTTTCTCCGGGTCAGGCTCATTTGTGTAGTAACCACCGTTGATTACTACTTCTGTGTCTTCGCCATGTGCCCAAACTGCCATTGTATAATTTTTTTCATAATTATCAAAATACAATCCTTTGACAATGTCGGCGTCTGTTCCGTTGATTGTAAGCTTAGCGCCGTTTGCAGCCTGGATTGCACCATCATAGCCGTCTGCTGCAAAAGTGCCGAACAACTTATGTTCTGCATCTTCGGTAAACACCAAAGGTTTAGATACAGTTGCTTCTTCAGCAAAAGCCGATACGCATCCAACGCTGAAAATCATTGCCAAAGCTAAAATCAATGATAAGATTTTCTTTGCCATTTTCTTTCTTCCTTTCTATATTTTTTATTGTTTTAGGGGCTTTGTTCCCAAAAAAGGGCGCAAAAATCCACATATTAACAATTATATTCATTATACCCTTTCATAAAATTTTTGTCAAGATTTTATAGTTACCTTTTTTGTTTTTTTATAATTTTATTTGAGATTTATTGTCATAAAAAGACCATTTGATTTGGGGACGTACATTTTTTGGCTTGCTAACTTCAGTTTTATTTTACCCCAACTGTTGATAAAGAGCAAATTAAAACGCACATTGCTAAGTAATGTGCGTTTTAATTTGCGTAATTTTATCGCGAGCGGCATTTGCCTTGGTTAAATTTAGTCGGAACGCGAAATGGGTGAAGCGGCACGCTTCTTTTTCAACAAAAAAGCTTATTAAAGCACCAAAGACGGTGCAGTGTAAACTCTTGCTGCAAGCTCCTGATTGAGCATATAAAGGCT
>JAZORN010000023.1:0-4090 GCA_045656645.1 Clostridia bacterium
GAGATCTTTGAAGTAACGGGATTTATTGATATATTGACCATCGAATAATCGTATTAAGAAAGCAGAACGAATCCAAGGAGAAATTTATATGCTCGACTTTAAGAAAATCACATTAGAAGACAAGGGGAAATTGATGAAGTATCTCTATCGCTATGGAGAAAATTCTTGTCAACATTCTTTTGTTTCTATGTTTTGTATGGCAGAAAAATATGGGGACATGTACGCTGAGGATAACGGATACCTTTTTATACTTCGTAGCGGTAAATGCACCCCGGAGCATCGTATATATTTGTTTCCCATGGGAGATATCGAAAACAAAAAAGCTTTAATTGATGCTATATCAAAGATTCTTGAAGATGCAAAAAAGTATGGTAAAAAAGTCCGTTTTGAAACGCTTACCAAAAAAGCAACTGATGCGATAAATTCTCTTTTCCCGGGGCGCTTCAAATCAGAAAATATCCGTGATTATGCGGAATACATCTATACACATGAAAAGCTTGCTCTTCTCCCGGGAAAAGAGCTTGCTTCAAAGCGATATGATATAAACACCTTTTTCAGAGATTATGGTGAAAGATGTGCAATCGAAAGAATTGGTCAAAAGCATATGGAAGAAATCAAGGCATTTCAAAAAGAATGGCTTTCGGATATGCTGAAAGATTCTGAAGACGTACAGCTTGAACTCGAAAATACGGCAATTGGTATAGGACTTGACAATTTCTTTGAACTTGGACTTTCGGGAATTGTAATTTATGTGGACGGTAAAATGACCGGATATGCATACGGTGCACCCATATCGGATGATTGCTACAATGTCATTATTGAAAAGGGTGACCGTAGTATTGCGGATATATATAGAATCTTAAACCGTGATCTTGTGCGGATGTGTTGTGATGGTTTTTCTTACATAAACCGTGAAGAGGATGTTGGAGTAGAAGGATTGAGAAAAGCAAAAATGTCTTACAAGCCTGACATTCTTTTGGAGAAATATATTGTAACGGAGGTTCAGGAGCTTGAATAAGTTAGAAGCGAATATCTCGCTTATAATAATCACATTTTTTGCGGCCATTCAATATGTCTTTTTGTCGGGGGTTCCCGACACGGTTTCGCACTTTTCGTTTTTGTGTATTACCAACCTTATAGGCTTTGTTATTACATTGGCGTTGTTTTTTTCCGAGCTTTTCAGAGTGGATAAAAAACAACTTTTACAAAGTCTTGTTATGTCGCTTTTGCTATTTGGTTTTAACATTTTTCTGCTGTTAGGTTCATCCGGAGTGGGAGCTACGGTAAGTGCGTGTGTTTTGTCGGCATACTTTGTATTTATTCCGGTGCTTGCCTTTGTACTTTATCGCCAAAAGCCATCCCTTAACAGCCTTATAGGAATTTTAATTGTTCTTTTGGGTCTGTTCTTTATGCTTGGGGCAGATGTTTCAGGACTCTTTAATCTGAATATTCTGTATCTTGTAATTGCCGATGTATTCTTTGCGCTTTATATTTTAATGGCAGACAAGTACACACAAGGCTCAAATCCTGCACTTCTTGCTATGGGACAGATGTTTTTCAATTTTATATTTGCATTACTGTTTTGGTCGGGCGAATCCCTGATTTTGAAAACACCTATGTCAATTCCCACAGAGCCTGCATTTTGGGGCAGTGCCATATTCATAGGATTTTTTATACGTGGTCTTTACGGCATCGTTCAGATCAACGCTCAGCGTTATGTAAGTCCGCTCGCCACATCACTTATCTTTTCGACAGAAATTGTGATGACAATGATTATGTCGCCTGTTTTATCTGCGCTGTTTGGTGGAGTTCCCGAAGTAATAACCCCATTTAAAGTAGTAGGCGCCATAATTATGGTAATAGGAATTTTAGCGGCAGACAATGGTATATGGAATGCAATCATAAACGGAGCAAAGCAAGAAAAAGGTAACTTCGCAAAATATATGAAGCTGATGCTTTTATCAGCCGTCATTTATGCCGTTGTGGACATTCCTGTTCAGACCACAGGCTTTTTGACCTTTGGATCGTATGTAGGTATTAAAAACTTTCTTGCCCCCGTGCTTGGAATGCAGTTTGGTATTGTTGGTGTCATAGGTACACTTATAGCAACATTCCTTTCGGCTTTGGTCTTTAATACGCCTATGAACCTTGTACTCTTAGAATGTGTGTCAAACATTGTTATCGGAGTGGGGATATGGATTTTTTATAATGCATCGGGTAAATCACGCAAAACACAATCTAAAAACACAAAAGATATTATATCTTACATCGTAATTCTTGCACTGCTTTCTGCAGCAAGCGGTCTTTTAAGCTATTTGTTCATAGAAGGCGGAGATTTTGTTACAATCTTTGCAGCATATACTTCTATGGGACTTTTGGTGGGTATTCCTGTAAATATAATGATAAGCGGCATTTTTTGCTTCAAGCCTATTGTTCGGTTATCGGGCAAAGTAAAATATGATATGGAAGGTTCTATAACCTCTGCGTCTGAAAGTCTTGCTATGATAAATGATATGATTGAGGAAACAGCACTTGATAAATTGGTAGGAAGAAAACGAATTTATGAAGTACAAAGCTGTGTTGAAGAACTTGCTATAAGAATTTTTAATACACTTCCTGACACAGAGATAAAAATTTTTGTAGATTACGGTGATTCAATCTCATTGAAATTCTCCTATATGGGAGAAAAATACAACCCGTTGCACATAAGAAAAGATGAAGACAAGCTCGATATTATAAGCCTTACGTTGATTAAACACAGGGCGCTCAGAGCTACATATAAATACATAAAAAACGAAAACAATATACATATAGTAGTGTAATCAAAGGGGGGATTAAAGATGGAAATGAAACGAAAACCTATTCGTAAAAAGATTCAGTCTATCGTTCTGCTGATTTCGATTATAGCACTTGCTCTGACAAGTATCGTGGGTCTTTTCAGTATGCTTATGATAAAATCTGACAGTGAAGTAGCGCTGACAAATCAGATGGAACAAAACTTAAACAACATCGTAAGTGATAAAGCCGCGTTGGCAGACTCGGAGCTTGGAAAGTTTTCGGGTTATATAAAAGAATTTGCTGATTATGCAAATTGGCTCTACGAGCATCCCGATGATTTTGTTGACAAAGAGGTCCTTCCTCCCGATGCAAAAAATGCAGGAAAATATTCAATGCAGAGATACCTTACAACAGAGAATATTTCCCTTGATAGTATAAAAACCGAGCTTTCGCTTTTGGGGAACCTTGAACAGATATGGAATCCCGTGATTTCTGCCAATAGCGAAATGATTACTACAATTTATATCGGAACCGAGTCAGGATTTATGATTTCCTACGATCCGAATGCTGACCTTGGCGTTACAGAAGGAAGCTATGAATCGTACTTTAATTATTACGAATCATCTTGGTTTGAGGACGCCAAAGCTGCCGAGGGAGTTTTCTTTACCGATATGTACCCTGACTCTTACGGCAGAGGGCTTACAATCAGCTGTGTATCACCGTTTTTTGACGAGAACGGCAAGTTTGCCGGAGCTGTTGCAATGGATATTTTAGTTACAGATCTTCACACGGCGATTATTGATATTGACCTTGGCGAAGGTGCCTATGCTTTCCTTGTTGACAAAAACGCAGACATTATTGCTTCTCCATATGTTGAGCTTGATCAGACAGAATTTGAAAACATCAAAGATGCTTCGAATTCGGCGTATGAAATTTCAGACAATATAATGAGTGGCAAAACAGATGTATCACTCACAACTGACGGTGTGTACTATGCATACACTCCGATTTCGGGAACAGATTGGAAGCTTTGCATACATATTCCCGAAGCACTTATATTAGAACCCGTTGCACAAATGAACCATGATGTGACAAATGTAATATTTGTATTCATCATTGTTTTTGCACTTATTATTGCCGTAGTATTCTATGCGGTGCGCCGTTTCACAGCAAGACTCACAAAACCGCTTATTGCACTTGGTGATGACGTTAAAACCATCAGTGACGGTAATCTTGACTATCGTGCAAAACTCTATTCAAATGATGAAATCAGCGACCTTGCAATAGGATTTAATAATATGGCGGCATCGCT
>JAZORN010000024.1:0-15446 GCA_045656645.1 Clostridia bacterium
TATAATAAAAAAAATTTCCCTTTTGTGGAAACACCCCCAAAATATTAAAATTTTTTTAATCAACCAATGTATACTCCATCATTTCATAATGAAGCCTGCTTCCCGTATCTGCCCCTATCGGAAGAAGTGCAAGCGCTATGAAAAGCTCATTCCCGCTTTCGATATCCTTAAGATACGCATACTCACCGTCTATTCTGTCTACAATATAATCCTTTGGTTCCATATTTCACCTCAATGGCTGCAGCACGGCTTAAAAAAGCTTTTTATATCAACTTCCATTCCACGTGCACTTTCTTTAAAACCAAGCCTTTTAAGCCCGTCAAAAAGTGCTTCATTACCGCAAAACGCCGTCTTTATACCACGAAGGTCGAGGCAGTTAAGTGTTGAACGCACCAAAAGCTCAAAAACATCATCTTTATCAATAATATCCTTTATCTCTCCCGTCAGAAAAAACACGCAGTGCCCCGGGCTTTTTTCATTTTCCTGCGCCCACGCTATGAGCGGACACTCCCCCGCTGTTTCTACAACAGAGCGGACTATTCTTTCATCTTCTATTATATTTACACGTATCATTTTCCTTTACCTCTCAGTTTATTTATTTCTGCATCGGAGAGTGCCCTCCACTTTCCTTCGGGAAGGTTTCCGAGGGTAAGAGAGCCTACTGAAATTCTTTTAAGGCTCATCACATTTACACCTACTGCTTCAAGCATTCTTCTTACCTGACGGTTTCTGCCCTCATGAATAGTGATTTTAACTTCAAATCCGTGCTTGGGTCTTTTGATATTCTCCGCCCGTGCAGGTGCAGTCATCACACCGTCAAGCTCTATTCCACGCTGCAATCTTTGAAGCTGTTCTTCTGAAAGCATTTTATCAATTCTTGCAATATACGTCTTATTTACCGTGTGCTTAGGATGCGTAAGAATATTTGCAAAATCACCGTCATTTGTCATTATAAGAAGTCCCGTAGTATCAAAATCAAGTCTGCCGACAGGATATATACGGGCATTAATGTCTGAAACAAGATGCATAACGGTAGGTCTTCCCAAATCATCAGAAACAGTTGTCACATAGTTTTTGGGTTTATTGAGCATAATGTAATATTTTTTGCTCTCGGCACGTAAAACATTGCCGTCTACGCAAACCTCGTCTATATCAGGGTCAATTGTGCATCCCATATAATCGACAATTTCTCCATTAACCGTTACCCTGCCGCTCTCTATTATTTTTTCAGCACTTCTGCGCGAGGCAACTCCGCACTCGGCAATAAATTTCTGCAACCTCATATTATTCACCTGTTCATAATTGTATTACCAAATATTAAAAGCACATTCTTTGCAGGTGCCCACACTCTGTCAAAATCCGCATCGGGATATGGTTTGGGACCTATATAATTACAAAGCTCAACCGTCATAGTCGCTTTACCGTATTTACGGAAAACATAGTCAAAGAACGAGCCACCCACGCCGCTTAATTTTTTGGGAGTGTCCTCACGAATAAGTGAAAATCCCGTGGAACGCTGTACAAGCGCACCTAAGTTTGTAGGATTTGTTACATCCTCTGCATAGTAAAGAAGCTTGCCCTGCGTATGCATTGACAAATATGCCTCGAACGAATTTGCATCAACGTATGCGGAAACTGCCTGCGTTTCAGGCTCAGTATTCGGCATTTCGCCGTTATATCCCGTTGATGCGGGCGAAGTTGCCTTTTCCCTGCTCTTAAACCAGTCCTTATCATAGTTCCAGTTGGGGTCGACACCGTTTATATTTGCCTTCCACGCACGGTATCCGTTTTCCCTGCCCTCAGTTATTTTCATGGCGGATACCGCATCAGGGTTCTGCACCGCACTAATACCATTCTGAACGAGGTTTACACCGTCGGGGTTAACCATAGGAACTATACAGAAGGTAACATTATCAAGTATAGCTTTTATGTCATATTCTGTTTCATTCATTCCCGTTTCATACATATACGCAAAACGGTCTATCGCATACATAAGGTATGTAGTGCTTATATACTCACGTGCGTGATGTGCACCGCAAACAAATATCTTTTTATCACCCTTACCAAACTCAATCAGCACAAGGTCTCTGCCCTCGACAGATTTTCCGATTGAGCCTGTCTTTATAAGCTCAGGATACATTTTTGAAAGCTTATTTGCATCGTTTACAACAAATTCGTGGGAATACGCCTGATAGGGATATACGCAATGCTGCGGTATATAAAAATATGTATCGTAGAGGTATTCATTAACATTTATTAAGGGATTTATCTCCCCAAAAAGTGTTCTGTCCGTACTTTGAGCCTCTGCACCAAAAGTAATTACCCAATCTTTAAAAGAAAGTGTTGTTCCGGCTGCCTCAGCGAGGTCACGTGCCGAAACGAAAATTCTTTCATTTTTTACAAAGAATTTATTTGCGTTTTCCAAATCATCATAATAATTGATAATTGTAAAATCAGTTGTTTCTTCGCCTGATATAACCTTTACATATGGCACCTCTGCATCAACCCATTCAACATTGATACCGAGATATGCTGCAGTTTCATACAAATCGACGTATGTTTTACCAAATGCAAGTATAGGGGCATTTATCTGCACCTTTTCGCCATTATAAACTGCACTTTGACTGTTTATTGCAATGCTGAAATGGCGTCTTTCACCCTCATAACCATATGCAGATACCCCTACCGCAAGAAGAATCAAAGATAATGTAAAACAAAGTACACTTTTCAGAAATTTTGTCATTTGCAATCAACTCCCGACGATTATTCTACCATAGTGCAATCACAAATGTCAAACATTGTTTTTAAGATTGACATAATTACATATTTATGATATAAATAAATTAAGTAAGTATATTCAGAAAGGCTGCGGATTTAAAATGAAAAAATTATGCGCACTTTTCATCATAATATCGCTTTTAACCGCTGTGCTTCCCGTATTGGCATATGAGGATATTCCCGTTAATTTGCTTGTAAACGGAAAAGCGGTTTCTTTCCCGTTTAATCCCATAATCCGTGACGGTGTAACATATGTTGATTTACGCACGCTTACCTCATCGTTGGGACTTAGTTATAAGACTTATCCTGACCACGAAAGTGTTATTGTAAGCAATTCACGTAAATCAATCTGCCTTGTTCCCGGGGATGAATATGCAACGGTGGCAGACCTTACGGGAAAATCAGATAAGGAATACACGTATCATTTTCTCAGCGCACCGTGCATCTATATCGGGAAAAATCTTGCCGCAGCGGCACGTGACATTGCATCTGTTTTTGGGTATGCATTAAGCTTTGACAAAGAAACACAAACAGTATATTTCGGCTATGCTCCTCAGATGATTTCTGCCGCTACACGTGAGGCTATCGGGCAAAAAGCGTATTATTTCCAGAATCAGGCAGAATTTGCACTCCCCTCTTTCGGCAGCGGCTATTGCTGGGCGTGCTCATATGCGATGCTGATTTCAAATGTTACGCATCTTCGTATTACACCATCCGATATTGCTGCCGTTAACCTTACCAAAAGCTCCAGCGGAGCTTACTGCTATCACAGCGAGATAGTGAGTGCATTTAATGTTAAATTCACAAGTGCACTTTCAGAAAGCAGTCTGTATTATGGTGGCAGGGACAGTGTTTCAGGCGGTACATATATTAATAACCCCCTCAAAGACGACACTGTTACAAGAGCCGCTCTTAAAGAAGCTCTTTCACTTCATCCTGCAGGAATTATAGTCCGCTATGCAGACTTCCCCCACTCTATGGTGGCAGTTGCGTGTGACGGCGATATAATACTTTTTAATGACCCTGCACCATCTTCTTCGGGTGCATACAGCGAGGCAGGTAAATATCAGGGCGTTCCGTTCTCTGAAACGTGTGTTGCAAAAAAGGGATTTATGCTTTCGGATGTAACTTTCATTCAGGCAATCTCGTATTAGACAAAAAGTGCAGTGACGATGTCACTGCACTTTTTTTGATGGTCTATTTAGCACCATAATTCCCGTACATATAAAGATAAGCGCAATAAAAAGGTTAAGCGGTGAAACATTGCTTTCCTCTGCAAGCATTATATTTGAAAGAAGCACCCCAAAAACGGGGATTGTGAAGCTGAACACAGTAACCCTTGACACGGGATTATGCTTCAAAAGAATTCCCCACAATGCATATGCAATTGCAGATAAAAACGCAAGATAGGTAAGCACAACGCCCGCTTTAAAGGTGTCGACAGTTACACTTCCGCCTGATAAAAGCCCTATTACCATCATAACAGCACCGCCCATTATAAACTGATAGCCGCTTATAACAACGGGGTCTTCATAACTTGAATAGCGCTTCATAATTACTGATGATGCGGCAGATGCTATCGCAGAAAAAAGAACAAACGCATCACCCATAAAATTCATATTGAAGTCAAGCCCCTTAAGGTTTACGGCTATTACACCTGCAAAGCCGAGTATGCAGGCAAATATTTTTCTGAATGTGAGGCGTTCCTGCTTATAAATAAGACTTGCAATAAGTATTGCAAAAAATGTACTTGAGCCACTTATTACCGTTCCCTTTACGCCCGTGGTATTTGCAAGACCTACATAAAAGAATATGTACTGAATTACCGTCTGAAAAAGCGAAACAACTGCAACTTTTCTGAGGTTTTCCACTTTTGGATAAAGAAATCTTTTCCCTGCCACGCTGTAAATAATTACCGTTATTATTCCTGCAAGGAAAAATCTTATTCCCGCAAAAAGCATTGTAGACGGCACATCCTTATCGGGGAGCATCAATTCATACCCCGTTTTAATAAAGGGCGTTGCACTGCCCCACAATGCACAGCAAAGTATTGCTGCAGCCGTCACAAAAAATACATTTGTAAAAATCTTGTTCTTTGTTTTTTCCATCACTATTCTCCGTTTCTTCTTAATCGCAAAAACAAACCCCAAGGTCCCATTCGACTTTGGGGTTTGTTTGATTAGCAATTTATTTTTATTCAGCCATAGGTGTAACAACAATTGTCTTCGCAACGAATGCGCCGTTGTTATAAGCACCTGTTGCTATGATATAGTCGCCTTTCTTAATATTCTTAAGAGCAAGCTCCTTACCTGTTTCACCGTTAATAATCTTTGCATTGATTGTTGTACCAAGCTTACTTACAAAAATCTGCTCACTGACACTTCCTGTTGTTCCTGCAGCTATCATATTGATATATCCGTATGCAGTGCTTACACTGTCAACCGTACCTGACTTCGTAGTCACGCTTGATGCTGAATTCTGCTCAACCTTTGTTGCAGTAGAACCTGAAAGTGTAAGTGTAACTACGTTTCCGAGTCTGAGGTCATAAATACTTGCCTCTGCACCACCTACAATAAATGTTGCATCTATTGCAATGGGGTATTCTTTTTCTACACCACCGCTTGAAATTGTAACTGATGACTGTGCGGCTATCTTAAGTGCAGTAACGCTTCCTGTAGCATTGCCCTTAGAGCTTGTTGCAATAATCTTTGAAATGTCACCACGTGTTATTGTAAGAACAACCTTGTCACCTACAAAAACATCACGAAGAGATGCCTTTTCTCCATCACGGCGTACTGTTGCATTTTCAGAAACTGTGTACTCTGCAACTGTTTCCTTCTTACTTACCTCGTCCACTGTAAGAACACTGAGAGTTATAGGTGTTGAAAGGCTTATCTTCTCAACAACGCCCTGAACAGTTGCCTCTGATGTCTGACGGTCTACCGATACGATGTCTGTTCCCAGAAGCTTAACAACAACATAATCACCAAGCTTAACAGAATCAAATTTGTCACTAACTCCGTCTGTTGTCACATCAAACTCCTCGTTTGCATAGTAGGTAACAACTTCCTCTGTGTTTTCAATCTTTACACTGAGTTTAACAAAGCTCTGTCTTGAAACAATAGCCTCAACAGTTCCCTTAATCGTCTTGTTTGATGCAGGGTTTACTGCTTCTATTGAATAGATGCTCTTGCCATGTCTTACAACAACGATATTGCTCTCCTCAAGAATATCGCCAAGCTTTGCCTTCGCACCGTCAATGATAATCTTTACATCATCAGATACGATATAGCTTTCATCGCTGCCTGTGCTGCTTTCAAAATCGATTACACCGCCGTCGGTGTCAATCTTTTGTGCAACACCTGAAATAACACTCATATCAAGCTTGTTCATAATTCTGTAAAGGAGAACACAAACCTGTGCACGGCTCAAAGGTGCCTTTGCATCAAATACGATTGAGCCATCGTCTTTCTCTACACCGTTCATAAAGCCGTTTTCAACAACGTATGCTATATAGCCGGCTGCATCAGCAGGAATTTCATCTGCATCAGCAAAATCAAGCTTAGCCTTGTTTGAAGAAGAAATTTCTGCATCCATAAGATTAGCGAGAAGAATTGCAGCATCACTGCGGGGGAAAGCATCTGAATACTGCTCATCCGCAAGATACTCGCCTATTTTATCCTCGTCCATAATTCCCTTATAAAGAAGGAATGCAAGCTCCTTCTTAAAGGAGTCGTATACGCCAAGGTCAAGCTCCCCAAGCATATACTGATATTTTTCATAAGCAAAATCAGCAATCTTTGCATACCCTGCATTTGAATATCCGCTCACACGGGAGAAAAGAAGCAGAGCCTCTATCTTGCTGACAGACTTATCAGGTTTAAATGTACCGTCTGTATAACCCTTGATAATTCCAAGGTTTGTCATTTCTTCAATCTGCTCGGCTGCCCAGTCGTGGTCGGGTGAAAGGACATCCGGAAAAGCATTAGCTGCAAGTGCAGTTGATGCAACGCAGGTAATAATCATAGATAATGCGATAATAACTGACAGAAATCTGTTTTTCATTTCTATCGTCCTCCTTCCTATACTTAAATATATGATAACACATTAATTTACAAAGTGCAACACAAAAATACAAAAAAATGTGTCAAACAGACTATTTTTTTGTTAAAATTACACTACATTTAGTATTTTTGTAATTTTATATATTTTAATTGAATTAAATACGTATTTATGGTATAATAAGCCCGTATCTCCGCATAAATGCGGTTAAGCCTAGGAGAGTCGAACCCCATATGCCTTAAACTTGTTAAATTTGTATGCTTTCAATTTGTCGGTTTTGTAGGGCGTCAGCCCAACTTCAACCTTCGCATTAAAATCATAGCAAATTTTCCTGCGTTTAAGGTCGAAGAGTTTAAAAACAAGAAATTTTGCTATAAGACAAAGAAAATTTAAAAATAATACTGACGTATATTTGCAGAATTTTCTGCAGTATTATACGAAATTTCTGTTTTTAAACCATATGGGGTTCAACTATCCTAGGCTAAAGCCTACGGTTTTTACAGGTGCATCGCACCTGTAAGGGCTTATTGACGGCTGCGTAAAAATGCCCTTGCAAGCAAGCATTTTTACTTATGGTATAATTCTCGCATCAGATTGAAAGGATGAAATCTATGTTATGTACCAGATGCAACAAAAATGTTGCTGTAATATTTGTAACAAGGCTTGAAAACGGAAAAAGCATTAACGAAGGGTTATGTATGCCCTGTGCGAGGGAGCTTGGCATTAACACAATGCAACAAATGGCAGGCGGCCTTGATATGGGCGATATGGAAAACCTTGAATCGCAGATGATGGATTTTTTAGGTAATGGCGATACTGACGGTGATGAGGGTGACAATCCGTTTGGAAATTTCCTTGCCAATATTTTCGGCGGATTCCCGCAAAAAGGCGAAAATCCTGAGTCTCAGAACACAGACGGTGTTAAACCAAAGGATAAAAAGCATAAGGAAAAGAAGAAAAAGCTTCTTGACACATACGGCACCAACCTTACGCAAAAAGCCCGTAATGGCGAAGTTGATATGGTTGTAGGACGTGAGAGGGAGATTGAGCGTCTTGTTCAGATACTTAACCGCCGTACAAAGAATAACCCCGCCCTGCTTGGTGAGCCGGGCGTTGGTAAAACAGCCATTGCAGAGGGCTTTGCAGAAAGAATTGTCAGTGGTAATGTTCCCGAAAAGCTTCTTGATAAGGAAGTATATCTTCTTGATTTTACTGCAATTGTGGCAGGAACGCAGTACCGAGGACAGTTTGAGGCAAGGCTCAAAGGAATTATTGAGGAAACGAAAAAGCTCGGCAATATAATCTTAGTAATTGATGAGCTTCACAATATAGTAGGCGCAGGCGATGCTGAGGGCGCAATGAGTGCCGCAAACATTTTAAAGCCCGCCCTTGCCCGTGGCGAAATTCAGGTAATCGGGGCAACAACACTGACTGAATACAGAAAATTCATTGAAAAGGACAGTGCCCTTGAAAGAAGATTTCAGACAGTAATTGTAGAAGAGCCCTCACCCGCAGAAACAATTGAGGTCCTGCGTGGTATAAAGGGGTATTATGAAAATTACCATAAGGTTAAAATTTCTGACGAGGTTATTACTGCAGCAGTTATGCTCTCACGCAGATATATAACAGACCGCTTCCTTCCTGATAAGGCAATAGACCTTATTGACGAGGCGGGAAGCCGTGCAAATCTCAAAAATGCAATTTTAGCACAGCTTGCTAAATCGCAAAGGGAGCTTGACGTACTTCACACACAGATGGAGGAGCTTTCCGCTACCGAGGGTGAACAATCAGAAACGGATTACGAAAAGCTTGCACAGTTTAAAACGCAGGAATGCAGTCTGACTTCACAGATAGAAAATCTTAAAAACCAGCTTGCCGATGTTTACCTTACAACAGAGGATATTGCATACGTTGTTGAGGAGTGGACAAAAATCCCCGTTAAAAAGATAACAGAGGCGGAAACACAGAGGCTTTTAAACCTTGAAGAAAGGCTTCACACACGCATTATCGGTCAAAGCGATGCCGTAAGTGCCGTCAGCCGTGCAATCCGCCGTAACCGTGCCGCCCTCTCCAAAAAGCTACGCCCCGCAAGCTTTATTTTCGTAGGACCTACCGGTGTTGGAAAAACGGAGCTTGTAAAGCAGCTTGCCGCAGAGCTTTTTGACAGTGAGGATGCACTGATAAGAGTTGATATGACGGAATTTATGGAAAAGCATTCTGTATCAAAGCTTATCGGCTCTCCCCCCGGATATGTAGGCTATGACGATGCAGGTCAGCTTACAGAAAAGGTCAGACGCAAGCCATACTGCGTTGTACTGTTTGACGAAATTGAAAAAGCACATCCTGATGTACTTAATATTATGCTTCAGATATTGGATGACGGCAGAATAACTGACAGTCACGGCAAGGTAGTAAGCTTTGAAAATACAGTTATCGTTATGACGAGGAATGCAGGAAGTGACTGGAAGGGCAGCGGCATTGGATTTGCTGAAAGCATTTCAAAGCAAAACAAAGATAAGGTTCACCGTGCCCTGAAATCTATATTCCGTCCTGAATTTTTAAACAGGATTGATGAAATCGTGGTATTTGATGAGCTTTCAAGGGACGAAATGTCAAAAATCCTTGATATAATGCTCGGCGAGCTTTCCGATATGCTTGACGGTAAGGGCATAGCTCTTGCTGTTGATGACGATGTAAAAGACGTATTGGTGGACGAAGCGATAAAGGAGCATCTTGGTGCAAGACCGCTCCGCCGCCTTATTAGCCGCAGAATTGAAGATAAGCTTTCAAATATGATTATAAGCGGTGCATATAAGGACACGATAAAAATTTCACAAAAAGACGGAGAGATTGTCTGTGAGTAAAAATATACTTTTCGTATATTCCGATATTCTTCAAAAAGAAACCCTTGAGCAGTGTGATGTTATATTAAAAGCCGCTTTAAAGCGGTTTCGAAAGCGTGCTGACATTACGTATATCCAGTTTGACTTTTCACCGCTCGGCTATGCTCTTTCGGAGAAAAAGCTTTTGTCAGCAATAAAAAATTCTGATGCAGTTATATGGGACACATCTGAAGTGCCACGTGAAAGCGAGCTTAATTTAGCAGTAAAAAACCTCGGTGTTTTCGCCGAGGTTCATAAGGTAGGTGCAAGCACGCTTCTTTCCCCTCTTTCCGAGAGACAGGTTTCTTTTGACAGTGATATTCTCGCAGAAACTAATTCTCTTTGCAAGGAAAACCTGCAAAAGACGGCAAAGCTTGCCGTGACTTTCTCAAAGCAACAGAAAAAGGCTATTACACTGTGTTTTGATTATGAAAATACTCTTTACGGAAAGATACTTTGCCGAGAATTTGAAAAGGCGCTTCCTCTCTACGGAAGAATTGAAATGAGTGAGCTTTCTTACAATGAATTTTTGTGGAAATGCGCATCATGTGTACCCGATTTTCCGCTTCTTCTGACAAGTGAAAAAGAGGCGGAGATCGTACGTCTTAATCTTTGTGCACTGAAAAAATTTCCCGCATGCTACACTGTATGGCACAGTAATAATCTGCGTATTTATAAGAGAGAAAGTCTTCCGTATGAGAAAATGAATAATTCCCCCGTTGCAGGGCTTTTAATTGCCTGTGCAGAAGCTATAGATAAAGAGCTTGGCTATAGAAATGTAGGGTTGCATCTTAAAAAATGCGTTGCTCTTGCCCTTGAAAAATATGCTTTCAGCCCGAAAGAGGATTTTACAAACGAAGTTCTCTTCCTGATAAATTCACGGATAAGAAAGAAAAAGGAAAAAAAGATATGATACTCAAAATAAAGGACTTTGTTCCCGAGCATACATTTGAATGCGGACAGTGCTTCAGGTGGGAAAGGCAGCCGGACGGAAGCTACATAGGAATTGCAAACTCTCAGGTTGTAAAAATCAGCAGTAATGCCGACGGGGTAACTATTGACGGCTGCACAGATAAGGACTATGAGCTGTTCTGGAGAAAATATCTTGATATAGACCGTGATTATTCCCATATAAAGACATCCGTAAATGTTAATGAAACTATGGATAAAGCAATAAAGTTTGGAAGTGGTATAAGGATTTTGCGTCAGGATTTTTTTGAGGCGCTTATTTCCTTTATAATATCACAGCGAAGCTCTATCCCAAAAATAAAAAGCTGTGTGGATAAGCTCTGCCGTCTTGCAGGTGAGGAAATATACTTTGACGGTAAAAAGTATTATTCCTTTCCCGAGCCTCGTAAGGTTGCCGAACTCTCTGAAGAAGAGCTTCGTGCATTGGGCGTCGGTTACCGTGCACCCTATATTTTAAAAGCGGCACAGGAGGTTGCAAGCGGAAGTATAAGCGGAGATGCGCTCGAAAAACTCGATACTGCCTCCGCACGTGAAAGGCTTTTAAAGCTTTACGGTGTTGGTGATAAGGTTTGCGACTGTGTTCTTTTGTTTTCACTCGGCAAATACGACCTCTTCCCCTCCGACGTATGGATAAAGCGTGTTATGGAGGAGGAATTTAAAACTAAATCAGCTAAATATTCGGGTGAAAATCTTTTCGGCACATACAGCGGCTTTGCACAGCAATATCTGTTTTACTGGAGGAAATATAACAATGCTTAAAAACTTTTATGCAGATGCATATTTTAATAGAATTACAGACGTTACCGCAGAATTTCTGAATAAAAATAAAATAAAGGGTATTATTCTTGACATTGATAACACTCTTATCGGGCACGATGTACCAATTCCCGATGAAACCATTCTTCTGCATCTGAGGTATCTTGAAAGCGCAGGCTTTAAGCTTTGTGTAGTTTCAAACAATCGCTATGAACGTGTAAAAAGCTTCTGCGATAAAATTGATGTAAAATATTTTGTATATGATGCCTTAAAGCCACGTAAAATGGGTTACGATTTTGCGGCAAAGGAAATGCAGCTTCAAAAAAATGAGATTGCCGCAATAGGCGATCAGGTATTTACAGATGTCTGGGGCGCAAAAAGGGCAGGCTGTCTTGCAATCCTTACAAAGCCGCTTCATAAAGGTGGCGAAGGATTTTTTATTGCATTAAAAAGACTTCTGGAAAAGCCATTTATATAATATGAAAAAATTTTCCGCATTTCTTATTTGCACAGTGATGATGCTTTCCTCTCTTTGTGCAAATGCAACAGGCGTAGTTGTAGACGGTGTGGGGGTAGTCTTTAACGATAATTCAGGTTATCCGTTTATCGATGCAAACAGCCGCACACTCGTACCGCTCAGAGCTTCTATGGAGGCCCTTGGCGCAACAGTTTCCTGGGATAGTGAAACGCAGAGCGCAATTGTGAAAAAAGGTCCGACAACAGTTGTATGTAAAATCGGTGAGGCATGCATTTACCGTAACGGAACAAAAATTCCTAATGATGCATCGGCACAGATAATAAATTCACGTACATACCTTCCCATCAGGGCAGTTGCCGAGGCACTCGATGCATCGGTAGGCTGGGACGGCAATGTCGTTATAACAACGGGCAGCGCAGGAAACCTTATCCATTCTATTGAAAACAGCGGATCACACGTGTCAAACCTGTGGAAAAGATGGGAGGAAGCACTTGCTGCAAAAAACAGTGGTAATTATCAGGGCGCAATAGACCTGATTAAGGCTCTTACGCCTGACTTTATAGCAAAAAATGACGGTAATTCACGTGCAATGCTTTACAAGCATCTTGGCGAATGTTACAGTGCACTCGGTATGAATGCAGAGGCATCTGTCTGCTTTAAGAGAGAGGCGGATTTCTGGGCCTCTGTTTCAAAACGTGAAGAAACTATTGATGCAACAAGACGAAGCACCCTTATAAATTCATCGGTGCAGATGTATGCAAAAACATATAATGATGCATATAAATCACGCCGTAATTTCGGTGAAAAGTATGAACCGAAAAACGGTCTTTATATAGGTGCATATGCCGAGGGTGACAGAGCAGTACACGACCCGTCATCAATGGCAAAATTTTATATGAACGAATTTCCAAACCTTGTTGGAAAGGATATGTCAACATATCTTCTGTATATGCCCTCCACCACTCCCCTTTCCAATTATCAGAGCCATATCGACGTAGCAAAGCAGAAGAATAAAATAATTCAGCTTGCAGTTGAGCCGGTTAATTTCTTTCAGATTCAGGAAAATGACCCCACCTACATAAAGCTTGCGCAGGATATGGAAAACAGCGGTGCAAAATTTTTCCTGCGTTTTGCAAGTGAAATGAATGACACCTCCTGCCCGTGCTACACTACCGACTATAATCTTTATATCAGTAAATTCCGTATTGTAGCAGACATATTCCATAAATATGCTCCGTCAGTACCCGTGGTATGGTCGCCCAACTTCTATCCTGCGGATAATATTGCAAGCTACTACCCCGGTGATGCGTATGTAGATTATGTTGGAATTTCATCATATATGAATCATCAGCCCGAAACTGACCCTCTCGGTCAGAATGTTGACCGTAACCGCTGGAGCGAGCAGCTTGACACAATTTGCTCCCTTTTCGCACATAAAAAGCCAATCATTGTTTCAGAGGGCGGGGCATCCTATATGGAGTATAATACGTGGGCGGATATAACTCCTTTCTCATCAAATCAGCTCTATGACTTTTTGACATATCTCCCGATTAAGTATCCGTCTGTAAAGGCATTTTATCTTTTTGACAATGACAGAGAGCGGTATAAATTCTCCCTTTCAAACAATTCGCAGTATCTCAATGCCTTCAAAAACGGTATACAGAGTGAACAGTATCTTCCCTCCTTTAACGAAAACGCAAATCTTCCCCAATATTATGAGCTTGGCACAAATGTCGCAGTAGAGGCTGCGCAGACAGAAATCTGTTCCTTTATAAAAACACCTGCAAATGGCATCAGCTATGTTGTATACAGTATATACGATGCAGATATCGCAACGTCATATGCAATCCCTTATAATGTAACTGTTGACTTCTCCCCCTATAAGGGCACAACAGTTCCCCTTACGGCAAAGGCATTTGACTCAAGCGGTAAAAAAGTGGCAGAGAAAACGTATTATCTGAAAGTTAATTAAGCACATAAAAGCATCCCCCGTTTCAGATGTGAAACGGGGGATGCTTTTGCATTTCAACGTAATTTATTTATCCGACAATTCATCATGCTGGATTTCCGATTTGCCTGTGATTTTATTTATTTTTTCTTTATAAAGTAATGTCATTTTAGTTTGACCTCTCGAATAATCCTTCTCACTATTTTCAAAAAATGATTTGCAAAATTGGGTGTCCGCATTTGACCTTTTTTCAGTGAATATATAAAAAGTTAATTCATCTTTAAGGTTCTGCAACATATAGTCGGCTTTGATGTTAGAATATACACGCATTGAGTTTATGTTACACTTGAAAATAAGTTCGTTATCATCTAATATACTTTCAAGTAAATGAAAGCAATCAAATCTATACCCCAACTCATCAAAATATTCGCTTTTTTCTAACATCGAATATGTCAATTTTCCTTTTAAACAACTGTTAAATATGTATTCTGACGAACGCTTTAAAAAACGAAGGTCTGTAAGTTTTTGCAACCCTATTAAATGGAAAAAGTCTTGTTTTTGAAAATCAATAACAAAACTATAAATTTGCCCTTTTCTGCCGAGCTTGATTACATATTGATAATCCATAAGCTGCCTGAATGCAATCGCCCGTTCTTGTAACTTGTCCATCTATACACCGCCCTATAATAGAAAAGCCCTGCCGAAAGGCAGAGCTTTGAATGTTTTCTGTCTGCACATCTTGTGTGCATAAAGTCAGCTTGAGGTTATCATACAACCCTTCGAAGGCTCAATATAGCACGGCATGCTGACACAGCACTATATATCTGCGCCTTAACAGACACACCTGTTGCCTGTTGCTAATATTATTATACTCAAATAAAGAAAATATGTCAATAGATTTCAAGGGATTTTGTCATTACGCATAAAAAAATCTTAAAAATACAATATTGTAGAGTAGCAGTTTTTTATTTTACGATATATACAATATAAGCTGCCGACTCAGGCGTATCATACGGCGTTATCATAATTGCAATGCTTGCAGTGTTTGTTTTTTCATCGTAACTGTTAATTGAATCAAGAGTTTCAAGAACTGCTACATTTCCGTCAGAATCAAGCTCGTAAATTTTTGCTGAATTACACTTGAAGTATATTGCATTTGTAGAATCTGCTTTATCACTGGAAGAAACACTGTCTGCCGGAACATATTTTGACAAAGCTACCAAACCTGTTTCAGCGCTTGCTGCATATACCATTCCGTAACGATAATATCTGGAGCGTTAATGCGATTGCCATTCTCATCTTCAAATGTTACGCTATAAATTCCTTCTGGAACAGTTACTATCCATATATTTTCTTTAGGGCTGTACCCATTAAAAATATTGCCCGTAGAAATATCTGTTACAAATAAATTTGTTATAGTGTCTCTTTCTGGATATACGGGTCTTATTTTATATATGTAATCTTTATTCACCACCATAAAGTTATCTGGTATTATCTGTATTGGAATTTGTATAGATGTAGGAGGAACAATATCTGGTTTCCCCCAGCGTCCTATATCAGAAGGAATATACGG
>JAZORN010000025.1:0-32206 GCA_045656645.1 Clostridia bacterium
ACTGACACTGCTGATGAAAAGCTTTTTGAAAGCATTAAATCCTTATTTGAAAACTATGAAAAGGAGTCAATTATAAAAGTTGAGCAACTAAAAAATGATAGAATTTCTGCTGTTTATGTTCTTGATGAAGAGGCAAGACGTATGGAAGAAATGAAAAGACTTTATGGCACAATGGGGTTGCCTGATATGCCAAAGCCACAGGAGACTCTTGTTATTAATGCGAAAAATCCTCTTGTTGTTAAAGCACTGGAGATTAAGGATAATGAACTTAAGGATATTGTATGTGCAAATATTGTTGATATTGCTAAGCTCTCGCATAATATTCTTAAGGGAGATGATAAGAAAAGCTTTTTGGAAAGAAACCTCGATATTTTAAATAGGTTAATTTAACGGATTTTATAAAATATTCGGGCGGAGAATATCCGCTCGAATATTTTATAAAAAAAGTCTTGACAAAACACATTGATAGGTGATATAATATTTTATGTTCTTGAAAAACACATATTTATGCGGGAGTGGCTCAGTGGTAGAGCGTCACCTTGCCAAGGTGAACGTCGCGAGTTCGAATCTCGTCTTCCGCTCCAAACACAAAAGACGCTTTTATTGCGTCTTTTGTAATATGGCGCCATAGCCAAGTGGTAAGGCAGAGGCCTGCAAAGCCTTTATCCCCAGTTCAAGTCTGGGTGGCGCCTCCAAAAAAAACGACTTGTATCCCACAAGTCGTTTTTTCAGTTATATTTGCCTACGGCAAGTTATATTGCTACGCAGTTATATTCGGCTTACGCCGAGTGATATTGTGCTTCGCACAGTGGAGTTGCAAATATAATATCACTGAAACCCAAAGTTTCAATATCACTTTTGATTTATCAAAAATATCACTCCAACGAAGTTGGAATATCACTAAAAAAACGGCTGAGCGATAAACCGCTCAGCCTTTCTTTACTTTCTCCCTTTCGGGCATACCTTCATACAAACTCCGCACACAGCACCACGCCCTATATGCTTGAATTTATCCTTCATATAGTCACTGCACGCCTTTGCATCAAATATATCCTCGCGCGACATTCCATCGCAGTAATTGACATTTTTTATTGCCATTGCACCGCAGTTTTTTGCACATATATCGCAATCTCCGCACTGTGATTTTTGCGGAAGGCACACTGTCTCGAGTGGGGCATCAGTAAACACCGTGCCGAGCCTTACCCTTGGGCCGTACTTTTCTGATATAAAAAGTGCACTTTTCCCGATATAACCAAGTCCTGCACGTACTGCCGCCTTTTTATGCGGGAAAAGCCCTGCAAGACCTTCTATAGACTGACTTGCGGGAATTGCCGCCGCCCTGTATCCTTTCTGCTCAAGCGCCATCACAAGCTGCAGAGATACAGAATCTATATATGCATTCATAGTACGGTAATGCTGAAAATATGTATGTGTGGGTGCACCTTCAATCTGCTCAACCACAGCGTCAGAAAGTCTGAAAACCATTGACACTGCATTCTCAAGACCTTCAAATGGAGTGTCTGTGCATTTTGCAAAGCCTGTGTCTGATACAAACCTTTGCGCTAAAAAATCATTTATAAAATTATTCATTAAAAGCTCACCTCATACATATTTACCTGAAATTTCTATGTTAAAGTTATCATATTTTTTCTTTTATGTCAACAAAAAAGACAGTCGGAAAAATCCTACTGCCTTTTTTGTGCTTTAATGAGAATGTGCTCTCGTTTCCCTCAGCCGAAAGAGAATAATCCAAACCCGATTTTTAGAGGCGGATTTTCGCTTTCGCTGTGTTAAAATACTCGGAAATACACAAAGTATTTCCTCCGTTTTTGCCTTGCGCAACCAAAAATCTGCTCTCTAAAAATTCAAAGACCAAAAACGGATGAAATTTTGAGTAGGTTTTGGTGCGAAGGATGCAGCAAGGCTTTGTGCCTTGCAAAGATGACAAGCCGAAAAATACCGAAATTTCGCCGTTTCAGGCGAGTTCGGATTATCCTCTTTCGGCTACTGGAAGCTTTTCCTTGAAAAGCAGTGTAATGCACCAAAGCCCTGCAAGACCTATTACAGTATAAATAATTCTGCTGAGAACGGCTGTCTGACCTCCGCAAAGAAGTGCAACAAGGTCAACACCGAAAAGTCCTATAGAGCCCCAGTTAACAGCGCCGAGTATAGCTAATACCAAAGCTGTATTATCCATTAAAATCACTCCTTCACTGTCATTATAGTCATTTTCATCGAATTTTATTCATTTTCCAAAATTTTCGAACAAATGTTTGCATTTTGATAAATTTTATGATATACTCTTTATCAAAGGAATGTGATATTAATGTATTGTTGTTTTACGGGGCACCGTCCCGAATCTCTTAAAATAGCATTTGACGAGAAAAATCCTCGTTTCAACGCACTTAAAGGTGTTCTTTCAGATATAATCGACCAGGCGATAAGCGATGGATACACAGACTTCTACTGCGGAATGGCACGTGGGATAGATTTGTTGTGCGGCACACTGGTACTTGATAAAGCACAGGATAATCCATCTCTTCATCTGCACGCCGTTCTTCCCTGCCCCAATCAGTGTGACGGGTGGAACGAAAAGGATATAAAAAAATATGAGGAAATTTTATCCGGTTGTAAAACCAGAACGATAATGAGTCCTTTTTATTCACGTGAATGTATGCTTGCACGAAACCGTTTTATGGTGGATAATTCAGAGCGCATCATTGCTGTATGGAATGGTTTTTACCGTGGCGGTACTGCATATACAGTGCGCTACGCAAAAAAGCAGATGAAAGAAATCTTTCTGATAAGACCTTCTGATTTATCCGTTACAACACTATAAAAAAGGAATGTAAAACTAAAGTTTTACATTCCTTTTTTATCAGAAATTATCTTTAATATAATCACATGCCGCCAGTGCCGCTACTGCACCGTCTGCTGCGGCTGTAGATACCTGCCTGATTTTTTTACTGCGGCAATCGCCCGCAACAAAAATTCCGTCCGTTTCTGAAAGACATTCCTCCGTTGAGGCTGCATATCCACGTTCATCAAGGTTAAGAACATTGGCAAAGCTTTCATTCTGCGGGATTAATCCTATGGCAATAAACATACCGTCAAGGGAAATGCTTTGAGTTTCACCCGTTTTAGTTTCCTTAATTACAATACCCTGAAGTTCACCCTCGCCCAGAAGTTCCTCAACAACGCTTCCCGTTATTATCTCAACGTTTTCCTTTTGCTCAAGCTGCCTGGAAAGTTTATCCTCGCCCGTAAGGTAATCAAGGTTCTGAATTACATAAACCTTACTTGCCAAATCGGAAAGGAGTAACGCCTCCTGAAGCGCAGAGTTTCCTCCACCGATTACCGCAACGGTCTTATTTTCATAAAAGGCTCCGTCACAAACGGCACAAAACGAAATTCCCTCGCCGACAAAGCTTTCCTCTTTTGGAAGACCGAGCATTCTGTGCTTTGCACCCGTCGCTATAATTACTGCCTTTGCAGTATATTCTTCGCCGTCCTCGGTAACTACAGTTTTTGTCTTGCCGTCTATTATCTTTGTAACCTCACTGCATTCTGTATCTGCGCCCTGCTCGAGCACCTGCTCAACCATTTTTTCAGCAAATTCATTTCCCGTCAGGCTTAAAAATCCGGGGATATTTTCAACCTTTGGCGAATATGTTATCTGTCCGCCAAAGCTGCCTTTTTCTATTACAAGAACCGTTTTATTTGCCCTTAATGCATAAAGGGCGGCGGTGAGCCCCGCAGGGCCACCGCCAACAATTATAATGTCATACATATATTTCCCTCTTATTTGAGATATTTTTTAATATCTGACACACCTACATACTTTGTAGCCTCGCCGCCGCTTATTACAACAAGTGTGGGTGCCTGCTTTATTGAAAACTGCTCTACAAGCTCTGTATTTTCATTTGCAAGGAGCTTTTCATATTTTACACCTGCTTTATCAAGTGCCGCACAGGCAATCTTGCAGTTAGGGCAGGTTGCCGTTGTGAAAAGATATACTGCATCAGAAGCACTGCATTCGCACTTTTCCTCCTGCACTTCCTCTACCTTTGCGCCATCACGCTTAAGATGGGAATTTGCAATATCATAAACCTTACGGTCTTTATATTCCTGTGACTTACCATCGTTCCAGTTCTGTACAGGTCTGTAATATCCCGTGATACGGCTGTAAACCTCTGTCGGGGAATTACATTCGGGGCAAGAATAAACCTCACCTGAAATATATCCGTGGTTTTTACATACAGAATATGTGGGAGAAAGTGTATAGTAAGGTAAGCTATAGTTCTCTGCAATCTTTCTTACAAGCTGTGCTGCAGCCTTCCAGTCAGGAAGCTTCTCACCCAAAAATGCGTGGAATACTGTACCCGATGTATAAAGTGTCTGAAGCTCATCCTGAATATCAAGCGCAGTGAAAATATCCTCTGTATATCCAACGGGCAAATGAGAGCTGTTTGTATAATAAGGTGTCTGATCCTCGTCCTTTGCGGCTGTTATAATGTCGGGATAATGCTTCAAATCGTGCTTTGCAAGACGGAATGCAGTAGACTCAGCAGGAGTTGCCTCAAGGTTATAGAGGTCGCCGTATTCAACCTGATAGTCAGAAAGTCTCTCACGCATATGGTTAAGAACTTCCTTGGTAAATTCCTGAGTTTCCTTATGTGTAAGGTCAGCTTTAAGCCACTTGGCGTTAAGACCAACCTCATTCATACCAACAAGACCGATTGTAGAGAAATGGTTATTAAATGTTCCAAGATATGTCTTGGTATAGGGATACAGACCTGCATCAAGAAGTTTTGTGATAATGGTACGCTTTACCTTAAGTGAGCGTGCCGAAATATCCATCATTCTGTCAAGACGAGCATAGAAATCGTCCTTATCCTTTGCAAGGTATGCAATTCTGGGCATATTGATTGTAACAACACCTACAGAACCTGTAGACTCACCGCTTCCGAAGAAACCGCCTGACTTCTTACGAAGCTCACGAAGGTCAAGGCGAAGACGGCAGCACATACTTCTTACATCGCTCGGCTCCATATCACTGTTGATATAGTTGGAGAAGTAAGGTGTACCGTATTTTGATGTCATCTCAAAGAGAAGACGGTTGTTTTCTGTATCTGACCAGTCAAAATTACGTGTAATTGAATATGTGGGAATAGGATACTGGAAGCCTCTGCCGTTGGCATCACCCTCAATCATAATCTCGATGAATGCCTTGTTTACCATATCCATTTCCTTCTGGCAATCCTTGTACTTGAAGTCAAGCTCTTTTCCGCCGACAATACAGTTAAGCTCTGCAAGGTCGTTGGGAACTACCCAGTCAAGAGTAATGTTAGAAAACGGTGCCTGTGTTCCCCATCTGCTGGGTGTGTTTACACCGTAGATGAAGGACTCAATGCATTTTTTAACCTGCTCATATGAAAGGTTGTCCACCTTTACAAACGGAGCGAGATATGTGTCAAATGATGAAAATGCCTGTGCGCCTGCCCATTCATTCTGCATAATTCCAAGGAAATTAACCATCTGGTTGCAAAGTGTTGCAAGGTGGCTTGCAGGTGCAGATGTAATCTTACCCGTAACACCGCCCAATCCTTCCTGAATAAGCTGTTTAAGCGACCATCCTGCGCAATATCCTGTAAGCATTGAAAGGTCGTGAATATGAATATCTGCATTACGGTGTGCATTACCGATTTCGTCATCATATATTTCTGACAGCCAGTAGTTTGCAGTAATTGCACCTGAGTTACTTAAAATAAGTCCGCCTACAGAATACGTAACTGTGGAATTTTCCTTAACACGCCAGTCACTTATGTTAAGATAGTTGTCAATAATTGTCTTATAGTCAACCATCGTAGCATTAATATTACGGATTTTCTCCCTCTGACGGCGGTAGAGGATATATGCCTTTGATACATCGTCATAGCCTGCCTTGATAAGCACAGACTCAACGCTGTCCTGAATATGCTCCACCTCAATTTTGTTATCTTCAATCTTAGGCTCAAACTCTGCCGTTACCTTAAGGGCAAGAAAGTCAATTATGTCCTGATTATACTGTCTCTGACAAGCTTCAAATGCGCTCTGGATAGCTTCGCTGATTTTTGAAAGGTCAAAACTAACGAGCTTCCCGTCTCTTTTCACTACGTTATACACGATAACTCCTCCTTTTTTGATATATGTAAAAATTTTTAAAGCTAAAACGTGCACGATTTTTAATTCGTGCACATTCATTATATAGTATATCTTGTATATTGTCAACTATTTTTTTACAATATATTGTGGCAAACGTAAAAAAAGGGAAAAACCGCATAATAGCGCAATTTATACCCCTCTTATTTGTGTATTTGGTATAAATTCAGATGCTATAGTGCGCATATTCTGCATTATTTCGGGGCTTACAGCACAAAGTCCGTCTGCTATAAGGTCGCCCGAATCAACAAAATTCTGCAGATAATATTTATCTGCACCCTTAATCCACTTTGCAATTTCCCCTATATCTTGTGGTGTATGAAACTCTGTTACAACAGTGGTACGGAATTCATACCCTATCTTTCCTGAAAGTAAAAACTCTACACTCTTTTCAATATTTCCTATATTAAGGTCTGTTATACCTGAAGTCAATGCATATTTTTCTTTACAGTTTTTTATGTCCATTGCCACGTAATCAATAAGCTTACTTTCCGCAAGCATAGACAGCTTTTCAGGGAAAGTGCCGTTTGTGTCAAGCTTTACACTGTAGCCAAGCTCTTTTACCTTTTTTATAAAATCGATAATCCCGCTTTGCATCAGCGGCTCACCGCCCGTAATGCAGACACCCTCTAAAATTCCCTGCCTTTTTCCGAGGAAATCAAGTATTTCGCCCTCATCATATGAAACAACATTATCAATATGTGTTACAAGCGATGCATTATGGCAAAACGGGCAACGAAGATTACACCCTGCAGTAAAAAGCGTGCAGGCAACCTTGCCCGGGTAATCAAGCAGTGTCAATTTCTGAAAACCGTTAAACTTCATAATCTGTCTTCACCTCACAAAACTATTATATATCACACAAAACTTTTGTGTCAAGTCATATTAAAAGCCATTTCGTAGCATACTGAATAAAAAGGAGTGTATTGTTATGATAAAATCAATATGGAGTGAAAGTACTTCGCTGCCTGAGTTTGAAAAGCTCACAGGAGAACACAAGACCGATGTTCTTGTTATCGGCGGTGGTATGTGCGGACTTTTGTGTGCATATTACCTGAAAAAAGCAAATATAGACTACATTCTTGTTGAGGGAAACCGTATTGCCTCAGGAATAACGAAAAACACTACGGCAAAAATCACCTCTCAGCATTCGCTTATTTATGACAAAACACTGCAAAGCTACGGAAAAGAAAAAGCGCAAATGTACCTTGACGCAAATAACCGTGCACTTTTGGAATTTGAAAAGCTGTGCAGTGATATAGAATGTGATTTTTCAAAAAAGGATGCCTATACCTATTCCCTCACCGACAGAGAAAAAATTGAAAGAGAGGTACGTGCTGTAAACACTCTTGGCTTTGATGCAGAATTTGAAAAAAACCTCGAGCTGCCCTTTTCTGTCGCAGGCGCAATCAGGTTTAAAAATCAGGCGCAGTTTAACCCCCTTAAATTTATAGCGGAGCTTTGCAAAGATTTAAACATATACGAAAACACCTTTGTGCGTGATATCACCCCAACGTGCGCCGTAACGGACAGCGCAAAAATTACTTTTAAAAAGGTTATTGTGGCAACACATTTTCCGTTTATAAACAAGCACGGAAGTTTCTTTTTAAAGCTTTATCAGCACCGAAGCTATGTCAGTGCATTTGAAAATGCCCCGCTTGTAAAGGCAATGTACGTTGATGAAGATAAAAAGGGGCTTTCGCTGAGGAGCTATGAAAACTTCCTTTTAATAGGTGGAGAAGGACACCGCACGGGAAAAGAAAGCGATGCGTGGGAAGGAATAGAGCGCTTTGCTAAAAAGCACTATGGCAATGTAAAGCCAAAATACCAATGGGCGGCGCAGGACACAATGAGCCTTGACTCTATTCCCTACATCGGTTACTACTCAAAAAACACACCCGATATGTATGTTGCCGCAGGCTTTAACAAATGGGGAATGACCTCTTCTATGGTCAGCGCAATGATTCTTTGCGATATGATTCAGGACAAAAAAAACGACTTTGCAGAGGTTTTCTCTCCGCAAAGAAGTATCTTAAAGCCGCAGCTTGCAATAAACGGCATTGAAACTACGCTTAATTTTCTCTCCCCTACTGTAAAACGCTGTCCGCATATGGGGTGCGCGCTTAAATGGAACAAAGCGGAGCGCAGCTGGGATTGCCCGTGCCACGGCTCACGCTTCCATGAAAACGGAAAACTTATAGATAACCCCGCAACTGGAAACGCAAACGTATAAAAAATGGGTGAAGAGAAAATAGTGCTTTATGCTGTATATTTTCTCTTCGCCCTGTTTTTTTATTTTGTATTTATATCAATATATTCCTCGTTTAATTTGGAATACATAATTTTCTGACTTTTATAAAGTCCCGAATATCCCGACATCATATAGCTAACTCCGCACACCGCTGCAAATGCCAGAATTGCCTCTGTTCCAAAGACCTCAAGGGCAAGCATAAGCGATGCAAACGGACAGTTTACAACACCGCAGAAAAGAGCTACAAAGCCAACTGCCGCACCAAAAGACGGCGATAATCCCAAAAGTGAGCCTGCCACGCATCCGAAGGTAGAGCCGATAAAAAAGCTCGGCACTATTTCTCCGCCCTTAAAGCCTGCGGCAATTGTAATTGCCGTAAATATGATTTTAAGGATAAATGCCTCCCACTTTGCCTCGCCCTCTATTGCACGTGTGATGACATCCATTCCTGCACCGTTATAATCGTGGGTTGATAATACTGCAGTAAGCAAAACTATAATAATACCGCCCGTAAGTGCACGTAAATATCTGTTGGGAATGTATTTTTCCATAATATGCTCGCACCTTTTAATTGCACCGCAAAACAGTATTCCCACTACTGCACACAAAACAGAAAGAACTATTACACGCACCATTGTGTCTACGGAATTCCCCTCAAAAGCTATACCCGAAAATTTTACCGGGGATATTCCAAAACGGAGCGCAACCTCATATGCAACTATCGAAGAAAGAACACACGGCACCAGTGCCCCGTAATGTATAATTCCAACACTTACAACCTCAATTGCAAAAAATGCTGCCGTAAGAGGTGTACCGAAAAGTGCCGCAAAAACACTGCTCATACCCGACATAACGATTATATGCATATCGTTTTTATTAAGCCTTGTAAGCCGTCCCATATTATATCCGATACTACCGCCAAGCTGCAGTGCCGCACCCTCACGACCTGCAGAGCCGCCTAAAAGATGTGTGATAACAGTACTTACAAAAATAAGCGGTGCCATAACAAGTGGCACACTCTCCTCATCACGTGCAGACTCAATTACACGGTTTGTGTCTATACGTCCTTTCTTCTTTGAAAGCGCATATATGAATGCAATCACAATACCGCCCAAAGGGAGAAGAAATATCAGCCAACCATTTTCCTCACGTAGAGAGGTTGCTATTTCCACGCTTTCGTGAAATATACTTCCTATTATTCCGCCTGCAAGACCTACAAGAGTGGCAAGAATTGTCCATTTTAAAAGTGTTTTTAAATATTCAAGAGAGGATTTCACCGTAAACCTTATCAAATCCATAAAAGATACCTCCATTAAACAGAAAGGGCTGTGACAAAATGTGTGCATTCTGCCACAGCCACTTTTTACCGTATAGGAATTTGCGTAATTTTATCGCGAGCGATATTTGCCTTGTTTAAATTTAGTTGGTACGCGAAATGGGTGAAGCGGCACGCTTCCTTTTTATCAGTTTTCCTCAGATGACTTTTGTGCCGCCTGCTCAAGCTTTGTCTGACGACGCATTTTTACCTCGTGCGGTATAGGCTTAATATCTCCTGCCGCAGTAAGTGCCTGTCTTGTCAGAAGCGGACCTACAAGCTCATATATAAGAACTGCAAAAAGCGTTATGTTTCTGATAAGATTTCCCTGCTCTCCAAGCTGCATAGCAGTAGCACACATACCGAGTGCAACACCTGCCTGCGGAAGAAGTGTAATACCAAGATATTTGCAAATGTTGGGCTCACATCCTGAAGCTTTAGCACTCGCAAATGTACCAAAATATTTTCCGAGAGAACGGAAAATAATATATACAATACCGATAAATACAATTGCCATATCAGTAAACACGCTAAGCTCAAGCTCTGCACCGCTTATTACAAAGAAAAGTGCAAAAAGCGGGGATGTCCATTTATCAGCCTGCTCCATAAGGTCGTGTGAAAGAGGACATATATTACAAAATACTGTACCGAGCATCATACATACAAGAAGTGATGAGAAGCTGATGTGAACGGCACCTATGTGGAAGTCAAGCATTGAAAGCGCAACTGTCAGAAATACAAAGGTGATTGTCATATTCAGTCTGTTTGTATTTGAATTAAAGAGCTTTTCAATCTGTGTTAAAATCCATCCCATTATCGCACCCAAGAGGAGTGAGCAAACAATCTCAACAAGCGGATTTACAAGAATGGAAACCAAATCGGCAGAGCCTACAAGAAGGGTCTTTGCAATACCAAACGATACTGCAAACACAATAAGACCTACTGCATCATCAAGTGCAACTATGGGCAAAAGTAAATCTGTAAGAGGTCCCTTCGCCTTATACTGACGTACAACCATAAGTGTTGCCGCAGGTGCAGTTGCCGTAGCTATTGCACCAAGTGTAATAAGCTGAGGCACTGTAATCTTTTCGGGCATAAAAATGTGAACAACCAAAAGTGCCAGATTTACAAAAAGTGTTGCTACCAACGCCTGAAAAACACCTATAATAAATGCCTGCCTACCTGTTTTCTTAAGGTCAGACATACGAAATTCGTTACCTATTGAAAAAGCAATAAAGCCAAGCGCAACCTCTGAAATGAGTGAAAGTCTTGCTACCGCCTCACCGCTTTCAAAGCCAAGACCTGAAATCCCAAGCTGACCCATGCAGTAAGGACCGATAAGTATACCTGCAATAAGATATGCAGTTACTGACGGCAGTTTAAAAGGCTTAAATACCCTTGTCATAAAAAGTCCTGCTAAAAGGGCAATTGAGACCGATAATAATGTACTCATAAAATTCGCTTCCTTTTTTTAATAATCAAACCACAATCTATAATAACTCTCATGGCGAAATTTGTCAATTAAAATTTACCTTTTTTATATATTTATTTTTTTAAAAGAAAAAGTGTGATACTACACTGCATCACACTTTATGTTTTTTATTTTATTGCTTTATTCTTCCACTTTCCACGGCGGTAGAAAATAGCCGTAATCACTGCACCGAGCACCCATGAAAGAAGCAGTGAAATCTGAATACATTCGCTTCTTCCCAAAGGAAGCTCGCTCGTTCTTGTAAGATATGAAATTCCGTATGCAACGGGAACACGCACTGCAACAGTTGTAATAAGTGAAATCCACATTGGTGTAACAGTATCTCCCGCACCACGCATAATACCTGAAAGGCTCTGCGTTATTGCAACGGCAATATATCCTGCCGCAAGAATTCTCATAAGATAATTGCTCATATTAACAAGCTCTGCGGTGTCGGTGAAAAACCCCATCAGGAATTTACCAAATACAAGAAGAATTCCCGTTATCACCGTTGAGCAGATAACTGCCATTAATGTTCCCTGCTTTGCACCCTTTATAACTCTGTCATAAAGTCCTGCACCAACATTCTGACCCGCATAGGTCGTCATTGCCATACCAAAGGAGAAATTGGGCATCATTGCAAATCCGTCCACACGCATAATAACTACGTTTGCGGCTATAAAAAGCTCACCAAACTGGTTTGTAAGCGACTGAACAATTATCATTGCCGATGAAAAAATCGCCTGTGTAAGTCCTGACGGAAGGCCAAGCCGCACAATCGTATTTACGTATGATTTTATGGGTTTTAAAAACTTTACCCCAAAATCAAAATAATCGGTCATTCTTGACAGTTTTATAAAGCACAATATCGATGAAACAGACTGTGCAATAACTGTTGCCAGTGCAACACCGCCAACACCCATTTTTAATTTTGCAACAAAAAATATGTCAAGAATGATGTTTATAACCGTTGCAACAAGAAGATATATAAGCGTTGAGAACGAATCACCAAGTCCACGTATAATACCGCTCAGAATATTATAAAAAGCAAGTCCTGCAATACCGACAAGTGAAATTACAAGATAATTTGTACACCCGTCTATAATCGTGTCGGGTGTATTAAGCATCACCAGCACAGGTCTTATAAGCGGCGTTGCAATTGCGATTAGTCCTACACAGCAAATAATAGTTACAGTAATACAGTTACCTATTGTATAGGAAAGCTTCTCACGGTTTTTCGCACCGAAATACTGAGAAACCATTATACTTGCCCCTGCAGATATTCCTATAAAAAGAACGAGCAGCATATTAATAATGGGGCCCGCACTTCCAACGGCGGCAAGTGCACTGTCACCGATATATTTACCTACAACGATACTGTCCACCGTATTGTAAAGCTGCTGTGCAATATTTCCTATCAGCATAGGAAGCGTAAACATCAGAATACTTTTCCACGGAGCGCCCTGCGTCATATCCGTGGGCGTATATAAACTCTTTAGCAAAATAATCCACCTCTGTGTTTTTTAGTCATCTGATGAATTATAACATAAAATCCTGCCAATTGCAACCACATTCACTTAAATTTAACATAAGCAAAAGAAATCGCATCGCAGAAGCTTCCTTCCGCAATGCGATTTCTTATTAAAAATCGAGTATTGTTTTATCCCCGTAAACCGATGTCCAGTCACGCTCAAAGCCCTTTATCGCCGCATCTGTCATAGGATGCGAGATAACTGCCTTGAGGATTTTCGGGTCAACGGTTACGCAGTGACAACCTGCCGATGCACATTTATGTACCTGCTCGGCATTTTTGAAGCTTGCAACCAGAACCTTGCAGTCGCTGCCATAATGGCTCAGCTGTCTTACAATTTCAGCCGCAACCTCCGTTCCGTCACCGATAATATTATCAAGTCTGTTTACATAGGGGGCAACAAAGCTTGCACCTGCCTTTGCCGCAATAAGCGCCTGCGGAGGTGTGAATATTGCCGTCATTGTAACACCTATCCCAAGCTCCTTAAGGCGCATTGTTGCCTTAAGTCCTTCTTCACAGATAGGAATTTTCACGTAAAAGCCACCCTCTAATTTTTCTTTGAGGAGCTTTGCCTCTTCGACAATTTTGTCAGCCTCTTTCTGCGTTGTCTGCACGTGAAGCATCTTATCCTTTCCGATTATCTCCCTGATTTGTGTAACCAGTTCCCAAAAGTCTGTATGCTCCTTTGCAATAATCGAAGGATTTGTTGTAACTCCTGCGAGTGGGTAATATTCGTTACAATACCTTATTGTTTCAATATCAGCAGTATCCAATATATACAGCATATGTCTTCCTCCTATGATGTTATTTTCTTACATTAAGTATGCTGTCATACTTAACGAAGTTTTCATATACCTTTGTATAGTCATTACCCTGCGGTGTGTAAACCTTGTCGGTTTCAATCATAGCGCAGGCTTCTTTAACAGACTTAAACTCACCTGCACCTACACCTGCAAGAATTGCTGCGCCAAGGCAGGCAGTTTCCTTGTTTTTAAGTGTAATCAGGCGTTTTTTTGTAATGTCAGCTTTCATATTGCACCAGAGCGGGCTTTTTGCGCCGCCGCCCATAACACGGATTTCATCCACATCAGTACCGAGATAGTCAAGATTACTCTTGAGCATACACGCAACTGACTCCATAATACTGCGTACAAAGTGCGCCGTATTATGTTCGGGTGTAAGTCCTGTGAAGCTTCCGCGGGCATCGGGATTGTATTTGGGCATTGTGGAACCACACAAATACGGCAAAAATGTTACCCCGTCACTTCCAACACTTACCTTTTCTGCCAGAGCATCAAGGTCTTTGAAAGAAACATCGGGAAGGAATGCCTCCTTAAACCATTTTAACGCCATACCTGCCGTCGGACTCCACGAAAGAAGTGCGTAGCTCCCGTCAAAGCTGTAGTGACACGGCACAAAGCTATCCTCTTTAAATTCGGGCACACTGTCCGTAGGAAGATAAATAGCCATTGTAGTACCCGTCATAACACTGCAGATACCCTTTTCTATAACGCCTGCACCGATTGCACCTGCAACCTGGTCCATCGCAGAGGTGTTAACCTTAATCCCGTTATACTCGCCTACATACCTGCCGCTGTCCATAAGGGCGGGAAGCATTTCTTTTTCCACACCTATGAAGCTAAGCATTTCATCCCAGTATTCTGATGTATTAATATCAAAATAAATTGTTGATGACTGGAGTGTTTTCTCCGTCACAAACTCGCCCGTAAGCTTATAGAGAAGATAATCCTCAAGAAGGAAAATTTTCTTCGTCTTTGCCCATACCTCAGGCTCGTTACGCTTCACCCACAAAAGCTTACTTGCAGGCCAGGTTGCCGTAATTTCCGGCTGACCTGTAACCTCATAAACCTTTTTACGTCCGAAATGCTCCTCAATAATACGTGCCTCTTCCTCCGCACGGTTATCAAGCCATACGATGGCATCACGCACGGGATTACCGTTTTCATCGGTAAGAATAAGAGTTTCGCACTGCGTATCAATAGCAAGAGAGTCTACCTTTGCAGTTTTTTCTACATTTGCAAGCGCGTTTTTAAGGAGATCCCAGTATTTAAGTGGCTCCAGCTCTACAATATTTCCGCTTGTCCTTACGGTATAATCCTCAGTGGAGGAAGCTATTTCACGAAGCTTTTCGTCAAACAAAACCGCCTTTACCGAGGTTGTTCCAAAATCAATTCCTAAAAGATTCATAACGCTTATCTCTTAAGCTGAAGGTCGTAATGAACGTCATACGCCTTCTCTTCGTCTGTATACTTACGCTTTGTATCGATAACTTCGCCGTTGTTCCACTTTCTGTCTTCAACAGCCTCAGTAGTACCCATAACTGTTACGTTAATCTGTCTTCTTCTTGCACGAACGTGATCCCAGTCAATGAAGTAAATATGTGCAAATTCGCCGCCGTCAAGAACGCCGTCCTTGATTGTCATAGCTTCGCTTCTGCCGAAGAAAACGCTGCGCAGATGTCCGTCTGTGTTCATACTTGTGTAGTCACCGGGTTCATTTACGTATCTGCCGAACTGTGAATGGATAGGACCGGGGTGACGGTACTGATGCTCCTCTGCAAAATCAGGAATCATCTTTCTCATAATGTCAAGAAGGTCGTGCTGAAGGTACTCAAGGTCAAATGAATCAATATCGTGTGAGCACTCCTGAACCATAACTGAACAGGTTGTGTGATGTGATGCAATTGTAACAGTACCATTCTTAACACCTGAAGCTGCTACGATTTCCATAACCTCTTTTGAAATGTCGTGGAATGTGGGAATCCAACCTCTTGACTGAACTTCCAATTCCTTCTGAAATACTTTAAATTCCATAATTAAATCCTCCTAAAAATTTTATATAATTAATAAATTATTTGTTTAGACGCTCGCCTACTGCGCCGCCCGGGTGTACCAGGGCAAACTGCTCATTCTTAAAACCTGTTTCTTCAATAAGCATTGTCTGCAGTACGTGGAAAATCACTGCAAGTGAGGTTGATGATGTTGTTCCCTGACAGTTGTACTTGTCCGTTTCACGGTTTACATACTGCTTTAAAACTACATCTGCCTCTTTTGCAAGGGGAGACTCCATATTTTCCGTAACTGTTATAATTTTAACACCCTTCTTTTTGCAGATATCAACAAGAGTCAAAAGCTCTTTTGTCTTGCCACCGCGTGATGCAAATACCATTACATCACCCTCCTGCAAAAAGCCGGTTGCACCGTGCGGTCCCTCTGCAGGTGAAATAAACCTTGCAGGCTGCTCAATACAGCACATAAGATGCGCAAAATGCTGACATATAATGCCGCTGTGTCCGCATCCGCTTGAGCCTATTCTCGGTGCATTTTTGAGAAGCTCTACCGCTTTGCCGTAAGCTTCCTCGTCAAAATATTGTGCCATCTCGGCAATACACTGGCTCTCTGTTATGTAAGCCTGTTTTGCCATTTCAAGTGCTTCTTTTTTCATAGTTATTTTCCTTTACTTTTTTAATACAAAATGCTTTTCAGTTACCGATAAGGAGGTTGCTCAAAAGTAGTGCAGAATTTACGAACTGAACCCCTTGGGGCTTGCCCGAAGCTGTACATAAGTACTGCGAGGGTGAAGTTCGTGAATAGCAAAACGCATTTTTTCGAAATCCGTTCTGCGGATTTCTTCCTCGGATATTGCATCTCAATTTGTTCTGCTGATTGATTACCCCTCATATCATTCTCTGCGTTTTGCGGTCGGTGCTGCTTTTCAGCGACCGTTCATCTCATCCCAAGCTTTGCGCAGATTATAAAGCATCTCTTCAACCATTTCATACGGTCTGTCAGATTTCATAATACCGCTTGTTGTACCTGTTGCCTGAGCTCCAAGCTTGATAGTGTTGTATACGTCCTGACCGTTTGAAATTCCCGCACCCTGAAGTACCATTATGTCGGGGTTGATTTCATTAACAGTCTTGATTGTTTCAATAACGTAGTTACTGTCACTTGTCTGACCTGTACCGATAAGGTCTGTAGGCTCTGCCACGATAAGGTTGGGGCCCATCTTGGCAATTTTCTTAACATCCTCAACAGTATCAGCACAAACAATTGTACCAAGACCAACCTCGTCAGCTCTTGCAATTGTCTTTTCGATTTCTTCCAATGTAAGGGGCTTTTCAGCGTGGTTAAGCATTACACCAACTGCACCTGCCGCCTTTACAGCCTCGGGAAGAACGCTTCCCAGACCGCGACCGGGGGTAAGGTAGTCCATATGCTGTGCAAATACTAAAATTCTTTCAGTATTGTCAGCAAGAAGCTTGATATCTGTATACTGCGGAGTAACGATTACATCCAAATCGTACTTCATTGCAGTTTTATCAATTACCTGCGCAAGCTTAAGCATCTTTTCGCCGTATAAAAATGCCTTGGGTCCTACTTCGAAAAACGGCGGGTTTATCTTTAAATCCTTATACATAAAATTACACTTCCTTTTCTAAATCTCTATAACTTGTCCTATGTCAGGAATATGAACAGAGCTATCTTCGCCCACATTCTGCTGTGCCAAATTCCACAGTCCGTGCTCATCACACTCACGCAGAGGAAAATGCACAAGCACGATCTCCTTTGCGCCCAAACTTTTCGTGATATTCCACGCAGACGCAGTAATTGCATACGCATACGGTGCAATTATCACATCAGGCTTTGGAAACTTATCTGCATCCTTCCACATAAGGGGCGATGCATCACCCATAAACCATACACACTTACTTCCGCAGATAATATAGCTTATATGGGGAATTTCAGTCTTCCCGATATGCCTTGTGGGCACTGCCTCAATTTCTATATTTTGGGTATTCTCTGGCGGTAAACACTCAGGCCCGTAAACGGGTCTGAGTGTTCTTTTCGTATATTCCTCTGCATACGACTTGTCATAGTGGTCTTTATGCAAATGTGTAAACGCCACAACATCAGGGGGATTTTGCGTAAGATTTTCATAAATATCCTGAGGTGTTCCCAGATACGGCGAAAGCTCCTCTGCCACACCGTCAAAAAGAAACGAAACACCGTCAAGCTCTAACAGCACCCCTGCGTTTGCCGTTCTTTTAATTATCATTATACACCCTTCTGTGCACGACGAAGTGCCTCTGCCTCTGTGCAACCGTTTTCTACGGTATGTCCGGGAAGCGGAACAAGCTTTTCGTGGATTGCATCAATAATCCATCCTGCCTGCGGGAAGAAGTATTCGTCAAATTCAAACGGAGGTGTTATCCAGTTGCGTGCGCCTACTACTACGGGCGGTGCATCAAGGTCGTCGAAGCAAAGCTCTGTAATATTCTTTGCAACGTCATTTAAGAATGAACCACGTGCACAAGCATCTGAAACAAGAACTACTCTGCCTGTCTTCTTCACAGATTCAATAATCTTGGTGTAATCAAGCGGTACAAGAGAGTGAATGTTTATTACATCTGCCTCCATACCGTACTTTTCGCTGAGTGTCTTAGCAGCATCCATAGCACGGTAAAGTGCCGCACCGATTGTAAGAATTGTAACGTCCTTACCGTCACGAACCTTATTTGTATCACCAAATTCGATTTCATAACGTTCTGCAGGAACACCGCCCTCGTGGAACTGCTCACCAACATCATAAATTCTCTGGCTTTCAAAGAATACAACGGGGTCAGTACCCTTAAGCGCTGCTTCCATAAGACCTTTTGCCTCCCACGGTGTTGCAGGGAAGCAAACCTTAAGTCCGGGGATATGTGCACAAAGTGCAGTCCAGTCCTGAGAGTGCTGTGCACCATACTTGGAACCAACAGATACTCTGAGAACTACGGGCATCTTAAGGATGCCTGCACTCATTGCCTGCCACTTACTCATCTGGTTGAAGATTTCATCACCTGCACAACCGATGAAGTCAGCATACATAAGCTCTACGAGTGCACGACCGCCTGAAAGAGCGTAACCAACAGCTGTACCTACAATAGCAGCCTCGGCAATGGGTGAGTTAAAGAGACGGCAATGCGGGAATGCGTCCATCATACCACGGTATACTGCAAACGCACCACCCCAGTCACGGCAGTCTTCACCGTATGCGATAAGTGTGGGGTCTTCATAGAAACGGTCATATATAACTTCGCTCATTGCGTCACGAAGGTTAAAGAGCTTCATCTTGGAAACTGGCTTTCCGTTAACAACGGGGCAGCGTTCCTTTTCCTTAAGCTTCTTATATGCAGGAACTTCATTAAGAGGCATATTAACCTCAGGCTCACGGTCATCAAACTTCTCAACCTTTTCGTTTGAGAACATCATACGCTCAACAACCATTGAATCCTTCTTGAAATCTACATAGGGGCTTACTTCTACATCTGATGCAGCCTTACAAATCATTGTCATACGCTCAGCTGTGTTTGCAAGGATAGCTTCAAGGTCACTATCACCTGTAACACCTGCCTCAACAAGACCCTGACGGTATGTGATAATCGGGTCGATTGCCTGCCAAGCTTCGATTTCTTCCTTAGTACGGTATGCATTCTGGTCAGATACAGAGTGACCGCTGTAACGGTATGTAAGTGTATCGAGCATAACAGGACCTTCACCCTTACGGAGAATTTCAAGCTTACGCTCCATAGCATCAATAACTGCAAGAGGATTAAATCCGTTAATTCTTTCAGCGTGGAACTGTGTCGGGCTTACACCGCTACCGATACGAGCGAGCATATCATAACCCATTGTTTCACCTCTGGTCTGGTCACCCATACCGTATGAGTTATTGAATACGTTGTAAAGAATGGGCATACCACCCTGATGGCTTTCCCAAAGTGTATGGAACTGATCCATAGCAGCAAAGTTCATTGCCTCCCAAACGGGGCCACGTGCCATTGAACCGTCACCGCTGTTACAAACAACAATACCCTGCTTACCGTTTACCTTCTTGAAGAGTGCCGCACCTGTTGCAATTGCAGCAGAGCCACCAACGATAGCATTGTTGGGATAAATACCAAAGGGCAGGAAGAATGCGTGCATTGAGCCGCCCATACCCTTATGGAAGCCTGTTTCACGGGCAAAGATTTCAGAAAGTGTTCCGTAAAGGATAAAGCGGATTGCAAGCTCCTTTACATCATCTACTTTACCAAGCTTTTCTGTTGCACGAAGAGCGCTACCACCGAGGAAGCCCTCCATAATTGTCATCAATTCCTGCTCGCTAAGCTTGTGTATGCAGGAAAGTGCCTTTGCAAGGATTTCACTGTGGCTACGGTGTGAACCGAAAGAAAAGTCGTTCTGGTCAAGAAGATAAGCCTGACCAACTGCAGCAGCCTCCTGACCTACAGAAAGGTGAGCAGGACCGGGATATGTAGTCTCAATTCCGTTATACACACCCTGTGTCTTTATAAGGCTGAGCATTGACTCAAACTCACGAAGAACTGTAATGTCACGGTAAATACGAACAAGGTCATCATCACTGTAACGCTTACGCTCTTCCTTGATGGTTTTGTTATAGACATTTACGGGAATGTCCTTAAAGGTGATTTTGCCGGGAGATAAGGTCTCGACGGGGTCTACAAATAAACTCTTAGGCATATTATATTTCCTCCTCTTTATATTATATAGGAATTTATGTGATTTAATCGCGAGCAACATTTGTCTGTTTTAAGCTTCGTCGGCACGCGAAATGGGTGAAGCGGCACGCTTCTTTATATGTGAAAAATTGCTTCTCTGATAATTTCTGCAACCGTCGGATGCGGGAATACAAGCTTCTGCAGACGGTTTGGTGTCATTTCTGTATCTACCATCATAGTAGCAGTCATAATAATTTCTGATGCATATGAGCCTACCATATGGCAGCCTACAAGGCGTTTCTTATCTGTATCAACAACAAGCTTTATAAAGCCCTTGCCGCCCTCTGTTTCTGCAAGGTATCTGCCTGCATATGACATAGGAAGCTTTACTTCCTTAACCTTCATACCCTTTTCCTCTGCCTCGGTCTTGCTAAGACCAACACTTGCAACCTCGGGGTCAGTATATATAACGGAAGGAATTACATCATAACGCATTTCGTCATTCTTTCCAACCATATGATTTACTGCAACCTCTGCCTCTCTGTATGCAGTATGTGCAAGCATCAGCTTACCGTTACAGTCACCGATAGCATAAACGCCTGAAACATTTGTGCAGAGGTGACGGTCTGTCTTTATTGCCGCTCTGTCCATATCGAGCTGAAGAGATTCAAGGCCGATATTTGCAGTAGCCGGCTTACGTCCTGCGCTAAGAAGTACCTTATCGCACTTTATTTCCTTCTTTTCGCCGTTTTCTTCATATATAACACTGTCTTTCTTAACCTCAAGCACCTTGCAGGAAAGCTTGAACACCATACCACGTTTTTCAAAAGCATCGGTGAGCACCTTACAGATTTCAGCATCTGTCGCACCTGCAATCTTGGGCATCATTTCAATAACAGTTACCTTTGTACCGACACTTGCAAAGTAGTACGCCATTTCAAGACCTATTACTCCGCCGCCGATAACAACCATTTCCTCAGGAAGTGTCTTTTCATCAAGAACTTCACGGTTTGTAACTACAAAGCCGCTCTCCAGTCCTTCCTTAAGACCGGGCACAGGCGGAACAACCGTTTCTGAGCCTGATGCAATTACAAGCTTTTTACCGGCATAAACAGTACCATCTGCCTCAACTAAAAATCCGTTTTCGTCCTTACCCTTAACAGTTGCATTTGCACTGATAACGGTAACCTTGTTAGCTTTCATAGTAGCGCCAACACCTGAAACAAGAGTTTTAACAACCTTGTCTTTTCTGTCGATAACCTTAGCGTGGTCGTATTTTACGCCCTCTGAAGCAACACCGAATGCCTCGCTCTCTTTTGCGTGGCGATACATTTTAGATGAGTTGAGAAGTGTCTTTGTGGGGATACATCCCTCATTAAGGCAAGTACCGCCAAGAGCCTTCTTTTCAAAAACAGCCGCTTTAAGTCCATTCTGGGAAGCACGTTCTGCGCACAGATATCCGCCGGGACCGCCACCCAAAACCAATACGTCAAAAATTTCCATATCAATATCTCCTTATATTTTATTTAGCAAGAAGCATTGTAAAGTTTTCAAGATTATATCCAAGTTCCTTCTGGAAACGTGCCGCAGGTGTTCCGTCTACTGCACGGTGATCATATGTAAGGCTAAGTCCCATTGCAGGATAAATCTTAATCTCGCCTTCCTTACCCTTCTTCACACGGTCAACAGTGCCGCAAACACCGAGTATTCCCGTCTGCGGAGGATTGATAACGGGTGTAAAGGACTCAACGCCCATATTACCGAGGTTTGAAACGGTGAATGTACCGCCTGAAAGCTTATCGGGGCTTATATTACCCTCACGGCACTGCGCCGCAAGCTCCTTAACCTCTTTTGAGATTTCAAGAAGACTCTTCGTATCAGCGTTAAAGATAGTGGGCACCATAAGACCTCTTGGTGTATCTACCGCAACGCCAAGGTTAACGTGCTTAAAGAGTCTTATATTATTGTCATCAAGCATATGTGCATTCAAATCGGGATGATTTAAAAGCGTTCTTGAAACTGCATACAAAACTATATCGCCCAGTGTAATACCGCTGCACTCACCCTCAGAAGCCTTAAGAAGCTTTCTGTATGCGAGTATTGCAGTAGCATCAAACGATGTATTGTGTGTAAGCTGTGCCATTGTAGAAAGAGAAGTATGCATAGACTTGCTGATAGCACGGCGGATACCGCTGAACTTAACATCTTCATACTCCTGCTCAGGCATTGCTGCTGCAGGTGCAGCTACAACCTCTGCCGCCTTCGCTGCCACAGGATTTTCCATAAGAGTTCTTACATCACGTTCAATAATTCTTCCGTTAGGACCTGTAGGTGTTGCCATAGATGCATCCACACCTGCACGCTCCGCAAGCTTTTTCGCTCTGGGAGAAACGGCAGTTTTTCCGTCTGCGCTTACAGTAGTTTCTGCGGGTGCTGAAACTGCTGCTGCAGGAGCTTCCTCCTTAGGTGCTTCAACAGGCGCCTCGGGTGCAGCCTGGGCACCGTCAGGACGAAGAGAACTTACATCCTCACCCTCAGAACCGATTGCACACACATTCATAAGACAAGGAACCTCGTCCCCATCCTGAAAGAAAATTTCGAGCAATGTACCCTCTGCAGTCGATTCACATTCGAAGCTTGCTTTGTCAGTTTCGTATGTAAACAAAATATCTCCGACCTTTACAGAGTCACCAACTTTTTTTTCCCAATTACCGATAATACAGCTTTCAACAGTAATACCGGCTTTCGGCATAATTACAGCATTAGCCAAGGCAAAAACCTCCCTATTTTGATATATTGTTAATTATAACATAACATAACACTTCCGTCAATTACTTTTATGAGAAAAAAGAAAAGAATTGCCGAAAATCGACAATTCTTTTTATTTTCATAAAATAACAACACCGTTTTCCTCTGCCGCTTTCATATAACTGTCAGAAAGAGGTGTATCTGTTATAACATAATCTACATCCTTCATAGTTGCAAATGTGTAGGGCATCAGCCTTTTAAGCTTTTCATTACCGCACATCAGCACACTTGTCCTCGCCTTTTCTATAACAAGCTTTTTAACAAGCATATCCGCCTCTGTTCCGCAGGTAAATCCCACATCGGCAGAGCAACCTGAAACGCCGATAAAGGCAATATCAATATTGATATTTTTAAGCATTTCCAGGGTATTCTGTCCGCAAACCGACTGATTATTACGGTTAAGTGCACCGCAGCACATCGTAACCATAGGGTTTGAGAGGTTACACAGTTCAAGTGCAATTCCGGGGCTTGTCGTTACAACATTAAGATTAATATCGGGCAGATTTTTTGCAACAACCAAATTTGAAGTTCCTGCATCAAGAAACACAGAATTATACGGTTCTATAAGAGAGAGTGCCTTTTGTGCCATCCGCATTTTACCGGGGTTATTATCACGCAGACGAACACTGAATTCCATATCACCCATCTGATGAACAAGCTTTACACCGCCACGGTATTTCGCCAGAAATCCCTGCTCCTCAAGTGCATCAAGGTCACGATGAAGCGTCATCAGCGAAATATCGGGCAAAAGCTCCCTGAGCTCCTTTATCGTTGCTATATTTCTGTCATCCAAATATTCTTTTATCCGCTCTCTTCGAATACGGTTCATAATATCCTCCATAGGTGTTTGCGATTTTATTTTCGCAACTTTTATAACAGATTATAACATATTTATATCATCTTTTCAAGAAGAATATTGACTATTTTTAAAAAATCTTATAAAATAACAGAAAGGTGATATTATGATCGACACACTTCAAATATATATAGCACGTTCTTTTGACCCGTACGAAAATCTGGCGGTTGAAAAATATCTGCTCGATACCACGCCCGAAAATGCCTGCACACTTTATCTGTGGCAGAACGAAAATACGGTTGTTATCGGCAGAAATCAAAATGCCTGGGCACAGTGCCGCACCTCGCTTCTTGATGAAGACGGAGTAAATCTTGCACGCCGTCTTTCAGGTGGAGGGGCAGTTTTTCACGATTTGGGAAATCTTAACTTTACCTTTTTATGCAGCAGCGAAAATTATGACCTTCAAAAACAGCTCCGGGTTATTAGGGCCGCCTGCACCCTTGCAGGAATAGAAACCGAAATTTCAGGCAGGAATGATATCTTAGCAGACGGCAGAAAATTTTCGGGAAATGCATTTTATAATTCAAAGGGAAAATCGTACCATCACGGAACAATTCTCATAAATGCCGATATGGAAAAAATGGCACGTTACCTCACCCCTCCTATTGCAAAGCTTGAGGCAAAGGGTGTTAAATCAGTAAAGTCACGCACGATAAATCTTTGCACTCTTTCGCCCACGCTTACGTGCGAAGATATGAAAAATTATATGGTGCAGGCTTTTAAGGAGGTTTATTCAAAGCCGATTACAGTTATCAATAATCTTGATAATGAAGAAATTTTTAAGCTTGCAGAAAAATATAAAAGCCGTGAATATCTTTACGACACACCTATGAGTATTTCTTTTTCCTGCGAGAAGTATTTTGGTTGGGGAACTGTCAGGCTCGAGCTTAAGGTATCAGATGGTGAAATTAAGGATATCAGACTTTATACAGATGCAATGGACCACAACCTGCCTCAAAGTGTTTCATCCGCTCTTATTTCCTGCCGCTTTAATAAGGATGATATAAAAAGCGCACTTTATAGGGCATTACCCGAAAACATTGCAAAAGATTTAATGATGCTTTTAGAAAATGAAATTATGTAAAAAAGCAAACAAGTCCATAAAAATGTCACGATTTGGGGACGTCCCCAAAATCTTGACATTTTTTTATAATATAGGAATTTGCGCGCATTGTGCGCAAAATTGCGTATTTCAACAAAGTTTACCTATAAAAAAATGAGCGTAGCGAACATTTAGTTGACGAAGTCAACTTTGTTCTTTGAAATTTGTTTTCATCTTTTCAAAAGTTTGGTAAAACAGAACAGAAAGAGCCGAATGATTTAGATGCCATTAAAAATTACACTTTTTCAAGGGTGATTTTCCCTTTCTTTTTACTTGCTCTAATATATTCAGGCGAAACAACATTGAAGCTTTTGTCTATAACAACAAAAGTATCTTCTTTTTCGCAAATTATATATGTGTTTGGTAAATAATATGTGCTCCCATCAAAATTAAAAGATGTGCAGTCTTCCACAATCGGAGCTTGAATATTATAATGTATTTTATAGTATATTGGGTCAAATAAAATGTTACCTTCTGCCGTTGCTACCCCATATTTTTCATTTTTACATATAATATAATATCTAATGTTCAACCGCTCGTTATACAGATTAGTATCTACGCAATTTACACTATCATAGGAAATGGGGAGTATAATTTCGTTATTTTCGTTTACGACTCCCTGCTTTCCATTGCGTGATACTTTGAAAAAATCATTGTATTCCGACTTGCCGTTTTCATAAATCTCAATCGTGCGCCCTAAAGGTATTATTGTGTCATATTCCGGCGGAAGCAACACATACCCCGAACCATCTGCAATACCGATAGGTAAGGAAAGTTTAATCATTCCGTTTTTCTCAAATCCTAGCATTTCCTTTGAAAAATATAAATACGAGTTGCCATAATCAATATTTGTGTCTACATTTATATTTTTACCATCATATTCAGCAGTCCAGTACTCTACAATTGGCATTTCGTTGTTGATTGTATATCCATATACCTTTGACATATTTTCTCCTTTGTGTGTTTTATAATATTTTATAATCTTTTACGGGAATTGGATCTTTGGAAAAATCAACACTCTCTGCTTCGGAAAAGTCCCATATAACAATTTCATGGTCATTCTTGAGTTCATTTAAAATGCCATTAATTCTATGCTTTTCTCCTGGAGCGAATTTATTAAAATCAGTAAAAAGAAATGCAGGTACGATTTTGTAATCAGAGAAACTTTTCATGTTTTCTTTATCCAAGTGCCACAAGTTTTCAACTGTATTTATAATTAAGTCGGTATGTTCCTTTATTTTTTTCATATCATAATAGTGTTTTATTAAATTTGAAGTACTGTTAACTGCAGCGTCATAAGTACATTTATATTCAATCAGATATATATGTTTCTTTGCAGTATCAACTGCCAGATAATCAAATTCCGGTTTAGATGAACCTGCTATCTCTTCAGGAATAGCAAACTCCAGACCAAGAACATGAAAATCTGTTGACTTTCTATTGTTATGTGCTATTATTTGTTGATTTTTTCTCTCAACCTGATTACCCTTGCCACTTTCAACTATCTTTCTTATATCATCAATATTTTCAATATAAATGCCGAACTTATCTTTTTGGGGTGTCGTTTCTATTTTTTCTATTAATTCTTTTTTGTCAATTCTCTCCGCTCTTTCCTTAAATGACTGTGTCATAGAAAGTATCCCATCTCTTCCCACTGTGCATACATTTAATCCCATGTACCATATATAAAGTTTGTCAATACTGAAAAACATATATAAATCTTCCGATTTTCTTATCATTTCAAAAAATTCTTTACCGTTCTCATTATTTATAATCTTATGTAGCTTATTATAATCTCTCAATGTATCCATAGTTGGTCTCCTTTATATTGTTATAACTTCTTTATCTTTTGAAATTTTGACCTTACTAATATCTGTTATGTTTGTAAATGCCTCCGGAACTTCTGTGTGCATTGGAATAACTATCTCAGGTTTCACTGTATCAATGGCCATTTTAATTGCATCGCTGTCTGCATGCCCGCTTGTGTGCATATCAACTCTCTTATATCCGTCCAGAAATTCTTTTACATTATCCTGCTTAAGATATCCTTTCCACATCGAATATATGACAACGGGGTTTTTATCTTTATACTTTTCCATTATCCTCTTATGGTCAGGATGACCACATCTGACAAACATACAAAAGCCTCTGTCCAGCATCTTATAATCAAGGCTTTCGCTGTAATATAATACTTTATCGAATTTGTAAAGAGAACTTCTATGTCCTACGTGATTTCTCACATAATTAATTACAGATAACTGATACTTATCGCATATGCAATATTTACCTGTTGGAACTACAGAGCATATTCCTGCAAGTCTGTCGATGTTTGTCGATGAACAAACCACAAAAACATACTTGTTTTCTTCAATAACTTTTTTAATTCTGTATTTTAAATCACTCTCTGTTTCACATTTTACCTCTGCTCTGTTAAGAGTAGTTCCTTCACAAACAAGGGCATCTACCTTTTCTACATATTTTTCAAGTAGAGCCTTTACACCCTTGCCTTTGAATCCATGCGTTCTGAAATCGCCTGTATGAAGCACGCTCTTTCCATCTGCTTCAATCTTGAACATGTAGGCATCCAACGCAGAATGGTCAACCATATATGGAGTTATTTTGATATTTCCTATAACGATTGGATTTGCAACTTCAAATGTTTTTATGTTGTCAATCCGTTCCGTATTATATGAATCAATACAAGGGGACTTGCTTAATCTGTCGTTAAGAATTTTAGTAATCCCTTTTGAAACTTCTCCCATATATAACGGGATATCCTGGTTAATCGTATCAATTAACCCTATATGGTCGCCGTGATAGTGCGTAAAGAAAACTGCATCGCAGTTTGTTTCTCCTTTGGTTACACCTTCGATATCAAATAGCTTTGCATTCTCGCTGTCAAGCTCTGCCCCGAAGTCTATAAATATTCTTGTGGTTTTTGTTCTATATTCTGTGGCGCATCCTCCAATCTGGTGTGTGCCCCTATGTATAATTACGTCCATTTTATTCCCTCTTGACTTATTTAAAACTCATCCATTAAAACGGATTTGCCATCTACCGTAAGATACCACCCTTTTTTCTGTCGGTCATAGCCAATAAACTCCCCAGCACATCTTAAAGTTTCAATATAGCGCTGAACGGTTCTGTCGGATCTTTCTATCCTGTCTGCTAACTCCCTTGTAGTAATGTATGGTTTGTTTCTAATTGTAAACAAAATTTTTATAAGCATTGCCAGTTTATCAGAATAAGCATTTGTTTTAGCTGTCCTTTGATACGCTTTCAATAAGTCGTATTTTAGTTTTTGTTCCATTTCAAATAAGTCTTTATAAACAATTGTTTTTACTTTTTTAAATTTATCTAAAACCCACTCTTTGCCACTTGTGAAAACAATTGTTTCTGCACTGTCATCGGCATCACTATAAAAGTCCTCAAACACCTGTAGTTCATCATTTGAAATATTTTTCAAATTAATAATCAGCGCAAAATTACTACGGGAAACAATGTCTGTTGCTGCATCTGTAATATCAGTTATATCTATATCTTTTTTAGGCAGAGATTTGTTTAATACGCACTCTTCCTGTTGTGTTAATCCATATGTGAAAATATTTTTTGTTACAAGCATTTTATCACCTCTTCAGATATTATATCATACTCTGGCGACAACTGTATGTCATTTATAATGATTTTTATACCATAGAAAACAGACGTGTTTTTCATCCTTGATTTCTATAATAGAACCACCAATTTGATTTTGTCCTATATGAATAATTACGATTATGCTTTTACACTCGCTAAAACAAGGAATCCATTGTACACAGTATCAATGATTTCCATGATATCCATTACATCTTCTTTTGTTCTTGTTGGATTTTTCATCTCAACTATCAAATTGTAATGTGATTTATCATAGTGAGAAATTGCTATATTATTGTACTGCTGAACATACTTTTCAAGCTGGCTTCCATATGGCGCAAGCAGTGCTGCTATATCAGTTTTCTCTCCATCATGACCAACAAACAAGCCTTTGTTTAAACTGAATGTCATCTTTAAACAATTGTTTTCGGCTTTTTCTATTTTTACAAATCTGCCCTTACCGGAAGATGTTCCTGGTGTGAAAAAGTTTTTTATATCAGTTTTCATATAAATAGCTCTTTCTGCTATATCTCCTGTTAAGAAAACCATATTCGAGTGCTGCTTTATCCACTCCTGCAATGTGTCATTCAAAAGCTTATCTATGTTTTTTGATTTAATTTCCAAAGATGCAAACAATATTACTACCACTACCAGCGTTCCTGCAACGTCTTTAATGCAGCCTGCTAAAGCGCCATTTTCTCCTAAAAAATATTCGGCTACAGTGGCGGCGATAGCTATAATACCAAAGGCTCCGCCTATAAATATTTCAATCCACTCTCTGCGTTCTTCTTTTCTCATCATTTATTCCTCCACGTTATATGTGTCATTTATTACGGTAATGTAGTATGGTTTGCTATTCAATAACGCCATCAATCTAAACAACCACGGTCGATTTTGCAGCATTTCCTGCTGTTGCTGGCTTCCGCTAAACACAAACGGACACGCACATACGTCTGTATTTGCCGGCAAACTAAAATCATCAAGCAATTTGGCAATATTCGCTGTTTTCATATAGGTATACCCCTCAAGCACACAACGAAGCATGCTTTCGTCGCTATCCGGTTTTTTTAACTCTAATATGTATAAGACCTTTTCATCAAAAGAAAGCAAATCTATCTTTCCGGCTTTATCTGCTCTTTTGTTTTTCAATGGCGTTTGATAATCTATCACTTTACCAACATGCTTATATGCCATGCCGTTTTTCGATTGAAGGTAGATTTGCATAGCAATCTTTTCCTCCTCGCGCGGAGAGTCTTTATAATAAACTCCATTGTGGCCAAGCGTCTTATACGATTCTTCTCGCGTTATCTGTGAAATTCCACTCTTGTATGCATCAATATTATTACACAAAAACTCCGCTATAACCTCTGTATATAATTCATCCGTATCCGTGGTTTTGCCACCATAATTAATAAATTTTTGTTTGTAAAAAAGGTTTATATCTGAAAATGCCTTTTGGCATAGGTTTAATATGTGTTCTCTTGTATAACCCATCAAGCTTGCTCCTTCTACCAAATTTCTATTTTTTAATTTTATCACTAATTAATGTTTTTTTCAATATTTTGCAACAAAACCTATAACTTTATTTTCTGTGGAATAAATTTTTTGTTGAGATTACGCAGAAAAATTATAATTCATTATATAAAAATACAGTTGGAAAGATTAAGTCCAACTGTATTTTTTACACTACATTTTGTCAATCTAAAAACATTTTAATCCATAAATTGCCTATAACAATTTATGAGCCGTAAATTTACGGAATTCAATTCCATCAGTTATTAAAATATAACATCTAACAAAGTCTTCAGAAAGTGTAAATGGTTTATGGAGCCAATTAGGGACGGAGCCAATTAGGGACGTACATTTTTGGAGCCAATTAGGGACGTACATTTTTTGGCTTTTTTACAGTTATGAACAGTTTGGGACGTGGCACTTTCTGTTTCAAAAAAATTTCCCAGTTTGGGGACAATCCCCAAACTGGGAAATTTTCTATTCTACCATATAGGAAACTGCATTTTTTATCGCGAGCGACTTTCGTCGTTTTGAATTTTGTCAGGACGCGAAATGGGTGAAGCGGCATGTTTCTATTCTACCTCAAACTGTATTTTCCTAAAGTTTCAACATTTTTTATTTCTCTTTGCATAATCTGAGACATAGAAAGACCGAGAGCGTTACAAAGGCTTGCTATATAAAACAGGTTTTCACCGATTTCATTTTGTATAACGCCAAGACATTCAGGGCAGAGTTCTCCGCTTATTCCGCTGCCCGGGTTTTCAAGGGGGCTTTTGTTTTTCTCCCCATTTATTTGTATGCATCCGCATCCCGTAGCAGAGCGCACCGTACTGCGGCATATTTTACTTCCCGAAATCTGACATTTTGTAAGGATGTCAAGAATATTACTGTTTCGAACAAGAAGCTTTCTCACTTTTTCCTGAAATTCTTCTGTAGGAGTGGTGTTCATCTCATTCACCTCGCATTCATATTTCTGTATGTAATTATATAGTTTGATACTGCGATAGTCAATGTAAGAGTTTGTAATAAAATGTCTTGTTAAAAATATCAGAAACACCTCATTAAAAATATCAAAAAAAAGCTTGACAAAACGCTATTCATAATGTATACTTTTTAAGTGTTCGTGATGAGAAGCTTGATTAACTCGCACGTTATATGGCCCGTTGGTCAAGCGGTTAAGACACCGCCCTTTCACGGCAGTAACGGGGGTTCGATTCCCCCACGGGTCACCACAGACTCCCATCCGTTCGGATGGGAGTTTTTGTTTTTGCAAAATCGGACAATCGGGCTTTCCTTTCCGGCAAAAGTATGTTATAATGAAAAAAACATAACGGAGGACTGCCATGAAACTGACATCCCGCGAACGAATCGAACGAGTTTTTCAAAATAAGGAAATCGACCGGCCGGTCTTTAAACTCTGGGGCGCCGGTCTGAATACCGAGTGGGCGCTGCATCCCGCGTATCTTCCCGTCAATCGTCTGGCAGCCGAAACGACCGACCTGTTCGGCGGTGCCGGATTTCCGTTCAATATTTATGTCGGTCAGGATCCCGGGCACTGTGTGGAAACCTACACCACCGAAGCGGATCATCCGGACTGGCGGTACAATCATACCGTGTTCCATACGCCGAAAGGGGATCTGCACATGATCGACCGCGTTTCCGTCAAAGGGGAACCATCGTTCATCATCGAATATATGATCAAGGAGCCGGAGGACATCGATAAACTGCTGTCGATGGAGTATGTGCCGTATCCTCTGGAGCGCAGCGGCTACGATACCGCCGCCGCACGCATGGGCGATCGCGGCGTGACCATGATCGGACTGGATCATGCGGCGTATGCCGTCCAGCGGCTGACCGGATCGGAAACGCTGGCATATCTCAGTGTTGACGAGCGCGAACGTCTGCACGAACTGATTCGGGTGTATGCCGATCGTCTTCTGGCACACACCAACGCGATCCTTGATCTGGGGATCCGCAACCCGATTTTCAGCTGGGTAGGACCGG
>JAZORN010000026.1:0-4709 GCA_045656645.1 Clostridia bacterium
GCGTTGTATTGTTCACCAGGTGCGAAACACCTTAAGATATGTTGCAGAGAAGGATAAAAAAGCCTTTGCAAATGACTTAAAAAGCATATATCACGCACCAAATGAAGAAAGCGGATATGAACGTATGCAGGCTGTTACAGAGAAATGGCAGGACAGATATCCAAATGCTATGAAGCGTTGGGAAGAAAATTGGGATGTAATATCACCAATGTTCAAGTTTTCAGCAGATGTACGAAAGGTTATGTACACCACCAATGCAATAGAAAGTCTTAATAGTGCACTGCGCCGTTTGAATAGTCAACGAAGTGTATTTCCCAGTGACACAGCACTTTTAAAGGCACTGTATCTGGCAACTTTCGAAGCAACGAAAAAATGGACTATGCCGCTCCGCAACTGGGGCAAGGTATATGGAGAATTGTCAATCATGTATGACGGCAGACTCTGATAGCACAAATTTTCTGCCGTTTTCAAGGGTAAAATTAACGCCCTCAAAACGAGGGCGCCCTTGACATGGCAAAAAATCCGTGCTATATTGCAGTTAAGGCAGGAAAGCCGAAATACGGCTATTCCTGCCCCTAAAATTTGAATATTTTATCATAGAAAAATTGAATTTACAGAAAATTTCTCACACTGCCTATTAAACAAAGGTTTTATACATGTATTCACACTCTCTGACAAACGGCTTTGATACCCCAAATTTTCCGCCATTTGCAAGTGTTCAATATTATTTAACTTAAAGCTTCAAGATTATCATAAACCAAAATATGCTTTTCATCTATCTTTTTGTTGACATGCCCATGTCCTGAGTACCACTTGTTATACTGAACATTTTTTTCAATAAACTCTACCAATTTTTGAAGTGAAGGGCATACTGTTCCCTGCCCTTTCTCGTATTTATGCGTAAGAATATAATCAACACAATAATTATTTTCCTTTAAACTATTATACGCAGTGTTAAGTTCATCTTCTGTTGGTTCTTCACCTTCGTACCACAGATCCATTTCTTTCCATTTCTCAGAGCTTTTACATCCTCCAAAAGCAAAAAAAGTCTTTCCTTTTATAGTGAAAATATGTCCCTTTTTAAGTTGTACAATATTTTTTGTTAATCTCCTTACTACTCCGGCATTCCATGACTCCTCCGGCAAATGGTTTAAATAGTCAAAATTCTCGTGATTACCATCAACAATGGCAATCTTTTTGTCTATTGATAAAAAATATTCGGTGAATTTACGGTTTTCCTCTGTTTTTTCGAAATTAATCCCTATGTCTCCAAGGATAATAAGTAAATCATCATCCTTTGCTACATCCAAATACCTTTTAATTCCGCGAAACTCAATATCTCCATGCAAATCGCTGATAAAATAAATCACTACAATCACCCCTTGAAAATAACAGCATTACCACTTTTTATAAGAGTTATAAAATCTTCTGCACTCTTTATTTCCTGTTCAGAAAGTATTCCGCCTTTTCCTATGTCTTCTAACCTGTGAGAATCCGAACCTGATGTCATATATAACCCATTAACTTTTACACATTCTGCCGTTTTTTCACTAAAATCTACATGTCGGGGGTTAGAGTTATATACTTCCATAGCATCAACATATTCAGGAGTAGGGAAGCAAATTTCATCTCTGAATGGATGTGCCTGAACAACAAAAACATTATGTTCTTTTGCAATTTTATAAAAATCTTTAACACTCATTTTGCATATATTTGGATATGACGCTAAAAATTCCTTCGTTGCACCATAAACAAGATAATGATTTTTTGATTCTTCAAACATGATCTCTGCAGACATAATAACGTTTATTCCATATTTTTTGCCGGCCTCCTTTGCTTTGTAATAACCGGATAAGAAAATAGTCATCTTATCTTCCCATGGTATATCCCCAAGGGAATCAAGAAATATTTGATTCAAATGGTCCGAAACGCATATTGTCTTGTATCCTGCTTCAGAATGCAATTTCACCATTTCTGCAGCCTTGATTCTTGAACAACCACTAATTTCAGCTACGTGTAAATGTGTTTCTGTTTTATACATTTTATTACTCTCCTTATTGACTAATTTTATAAGATATGTTACCATTGTAACATATCTTATTCGCAATTTAAATTGTGTTTTAAGATGAAATTATTGCAATTTTCTACTATAGGAGTAATGCTTGTGAATAAATCTGATTTTTCTTTACAATACAGTGGGTTAAACAATTCTTTGCTTTTTGTGACAGCACTAACAAACGAAGCACAGCAGAATAGTGAGTTTGAATCCCACGTACACTACAACGAATTTGAAATATATTATTTTCTGGAAGGAGACCTGTACTTTTCTCTAGAGGGGAAACGCTATTATGTAGAGGAAGGTTCAATGATAATTATTACAAATGGTTTATTACATAAACCTATAATAAAAGCACCTTGTCGGTATTTTAGAAAACGAATATTGTTTGATAAAAAAATATTTATTGATTTTAACATTTTCTCATTCGAACTTTATAACATCTTAAGAAAAAGAAAATTCATTACACTTAGTAAAGAAGATGTTCAAGCATTCCAGCTCGATACGCTTTTTAGCCAAATAGAACATTCACTTTCGCACAATAGCCAATACGAAGATTTTTGTGCATCAATTTCACTTTTTTCGCTTTTAATCAAAGCTGAAAAAAGCAGTAGACAAAGCGACAATAGTTTCATCCATAAAAACAATGGAAAGATTGATGAAATCATTAGATATATAGAAGAGCATTTGTCAGAAAATCTAAGTTATAAGGCAATATCAGAAAAGTTTTTTATCACAGAGAAAAACTTATATAAAATTTTCAAAAATCAAAGCGGATTTACATTAAGCAATTACATAAGTGAACGGCGTATCATAAAAGCACAATCCATATTAAACTCTGGATATACGGCTAACGAAGCTGCGATCCTTTCTGGATTTAATGACTACTCTGTTTTTTATAAAAATTTTTTGAAGAAAGTAGGAATTACCCCCGCGGGATATATTAAAAATTTAACTCAATCAAAATAACCTTACCATAGTTTAAGATTTTAGGAAATTTATGAAAATTAAAAGCCATCAACTTTTGGACATTGTCCTGAAGGTGATGGCTTTTAAATTTTTTATTCGTTTTGAAAATTACGAAATTTTTTTGGAGTTACGCCAAAATATTTCTTAAAATACGCAATAAAATTACTTGTGCTTTGAAATCCGCTCTTTTCTGAGATTTCAGCAATTGATAAGGAAGTGTTTTTTAATAATTTCCCTGCATTGTTAAGCCTGATATGAATAAGATATTGTTTAGGGCTTATTCCTATATATTTGGTAAAGCTACGGGTGAGATAGTATGTACTGATATAAAGCTCCTTGCATATGTTATCTATCGTTATATCAAGATAGTAATTGTTTTCAAGAATGTTTTGTACCTTTAATACCTTGGTTTTAATATCGTCGCTGATAATAAAGCTATCCGTTGACAGACGCCAGGCATATATCAGTATTTCCTGAAGATAGGAGGTTATCAGCGTACCCGTGTAATTGTCAGGAGTTTTTTGCGATTCTAAGATTATTTTATCGAAAAGCTGCGTCATATCATAAAAACTTGCCGTTTGGATGTGATGATGATTTTGGTTTGGAGAATATTTGAACAGTGAAAAAAATTCACTGCCGGCAAACTGCTTGTCAAATTCTTTGGAAGAAATTGTCGCTACATAACGCTTGTAGGGAGCTTGAGTTATACAAACATTGTGATTGGCATTTTTGTTTAAAAATATCATATCACCTTTTTTCATAAGTATTTCCATTCCGCTGACAGTTATCTTTGCCTGTCCGTCAGTAACATATATTATCTCATAGTCAGTATGAAAATGAAACTGCATATCGTGCAAATTTGTTTTATACTGGCAACTTATTACCCCTTTGCTCATATATACCTCCAAAACAAGAATTAAGTATTTGAAATTCCGTATGCTATCAGTATAATACAATTCCTTTCGTTTATCAAGTGCTGAGTGGATTAATTTTGCAAAATAAAGAAAAAGCAAGAATTATATATTTCTTGGCAAGAAACAAGATTGTTTAAAAAACAATAATATGAGATAATAAAAAACGTATGTATTGGAAAAAGCAGGGGGGAATATTTATGACATATACACCATTTTCATTAAACGGTGCTTGAGAAATGATTTACTGTGAAGAAAAATATACTAAAGCAGAGTCACCTGCAAAAGACGTTTTTGATATTAACAAAGACAACTGTATAATTGAAAATGTCAGCACAGAAACTTTTGCTGCTCATAACGGCACTGATGTTGTGACTGTATCTCTTATACACTTTACACCTGTTTCTAAAGAGGAAAAAGTGTTTCAGTTTGAATTTATAATATAAATCAAAAGGCATACTGACCGAAAGAAGCAACAAAAAGGCAGTTTTTAACCGATTTCGATTAGATTAAAATATATTATATAAACTAGTATGTAAGGAAGGAATTGTTATGAAAAAATATCTATTACCTCAAGTCGGACAGTTTTTTAAAGCGAATCTACACTGTCATACAACAATATCGGATGGTATAATGACACCTGAAGAAATAAAGGAAGCGTATACATCAAGTGGATACTCTGTGGTAGCGTTTACTGACCATGATGTTTTGATTCCGCATCCTGAGCTTGCAGACGAAAAATTTCTGCCGTTAAATGCTTATGAGATGGAAAT
>JAZORN010000027.1:0-15657 GCA_045656645.1 Clostridia bacterium
ATTTTCAAGATGGACTAAAAATTGCCCGTCAGCAGCGGAAATTGATACGGGCAATTTTTACCCAAGAAAGCAAAGCAAATTTACAAACCCTGAGACAGTGGAATTTAGATAGTTTTATATCACACTAACTACAGCGATAAATAGTAAAGAGAGCAAAATCATTTCGATTTTGCTCTCTATTTGTTTGGTCTCATATTGTCTGTTATGCCGATAATATAGTCTGCCGAAACATTATAAAGCTCACATAACACTTTAAGGTCTTCAATTTTTAATTCTGCTCTGCCTGCTTCTATATGATTATACCCTTGCTGAGATTTTTGAATTAGACTTCCAACATATTCCTGAGTAAAATCATTATCCTCACGCAGACTTTTTAATCTTATTCTGTAATCCACACTCATCATTCCCCTTATAAGTATATCCTGAAAAGAGAATAACATATTCAGATCTTGAGTATTGACTTTTACTCAATCTTTGAGTATAATAACTATACGGACATAAATACATAGTTCCTTTTTTGTCGCCAGACATATTTTCAAAATAGTAAACCGCATCGGAAATTCCGATGCGGTTTATTACTTATTATCTTACTTAAGGTTATTCTTAAGAGTTTCAAGCTGAGCCTTGATTTCAGCGGGAAGTCTGTCACCAAACTGAGCGAAATACTCTTCCTGATTCTTAACATCTTCCATCCAAACGTCCTTGTCAACGCTGAGAAGCTCACTGAGCTGGTCTGCTGTGATATCAAGGTTTGTTGTATCGATGTCACCCTGCTCGGGAAGGAAACCGATAGGACTGTCAACTGCATTAACCTTGCCCTCGCAACGGTCAACAATCCAGTTAAGAACACGCATATTGTCGCCAAATCCGGGCCACATAAAGTTACCCTCGTCGTCCTTTCTGAACCAGTTAACGTGGAAAATCTTAGGAGCCTTATCAGCATCCATCTTTGCACCCATTTCAATCCAGTGTGCAAAGTAGTCAGCCATATTGTAACCAACGAACGGCTTCATAGCCATGGGGTCACGACGAACAACACCAACTGCACCTGTTGCTGCAGCAGTTGTTTCAGATGCCATTGTAGCACCTACGAATACACCGTGGTACCAGTCTCTTGCCTGATATACGAGCGGAGCAGTCTTCGCACGTCTGCCACCGAATACGATTGCGCTGATCGGCACGCCCTGCGGATTTTCAAATTCCTTGGAAATGCAGGGGCAGTTTACTGCAGGAGCAGTAAATCTTGAGTTAGGATGAGCAAGGTTACCCTCGTATGTCTTTCCGTTTACGTGGCTGCCCTTCCACTCTGTGCAGTTTTCAGGAGGATTCTTGTCAAGACCTTCCCACCAAACTGTCATATCATCTTCATTAATAGCAACATTTGTGAAGATTGTGTTCTTCTTTGTTGCAGCAAGTGCGTTGAAGTTTGTCTTTTCGCTTGTTCCGGGAGCAACTCCGAAGAATCCGGCTTCAGGGTTGATAGCATAAAGTCTGCCATCCTCACCAATTCTGAGCCATGCAATATCGTCACCGATTGTCCAAACCTTATAGCCCTTCTCCTTAAGATACTCGGGAGGAATAAGCATTGCAAGGTTTGTCTTACCACAAGCTGAGGGGAATGCAGCACAGATGTACTTAACCTCACCCTGGGGATTTTCAAGACCGAGGATAAGCATATGCTCAGCCATCCAGCCTTCCTTCATACCCTGATATGATGCAATTCTGAGGGCGAAGCACTTCTTACCGAGAAGTACATTTCCGCCGTATGCAGAGTTTACAGACATAATTGTGTTATCCTGCGGGAAGTGTACAATATATCTCTCATCAGGATTTACGTCCTTTTTAGCGTGGAGACACTTAACGAAATCTCCGTCGCTGCCAAGAGCCTTGAGAACATCATTACCAACTCTTGTCATAATATCCATATTAAGAACAACGTAGATACTGTCAGTAAGCTCTACACCAATCTTTGAGAAGGGTGAGCCAACAGGACCCATTGAATAAGGAATAACATACATTGTTCTGCCAGCCATACTGCCATCGTAAAGCGCATTAAGCTTTGCATACATTTCCTTGGGAGCCATCCAGTTATTGATAGGACCTGCCTCTTCCTCTGTTTCTGTACAGATGAAAGTTCTGTCCTCTACACGTGCTACGTCGTTTTCAGCAGTTCTGTGATAGTAGCATCCGGGGAGCTTCTCCTCGTTAAGCTTTATCATTTCACCTGTTGAAACTGCCTCTGCGCGAAGTGCCTCCAGCTGCTCTTCGCTGCCGTCAATCCAGACTACGTTTGCAGGCTTACAAAGAGCTTTCATTTCTTCAAGCCAGCTAAGTACTTTTTTGTTATCTGTCATCGTAATTCTCCTTTCAAAAATACAATTTTTCCTGTTTAACATTATATACGAAATTTTGCCATTTGTCTACTGTTTTTTTATAAAAAAATACGGCAGTTTAAAAACTACCGCAATTTTCTGTAAAATAATCGCTTAATTTACAAAAGTCTTCTATTGAAAGTGCCTCGCCTCTCACTGTGGGTGAAAACCCCTGCAGCTCTACCGCTTTTGCTATTTCTTCCTTACTGCCGAATGCGCCGCTGCCCGAAAGGGCATTTACAAGTGTTTTGCGCCTTTGCGCAAATGCCGCCTTTATAAGCTTAAAGAAAAGCTTTTCGTCCTTTGGTGAAACAGACGGCTTTTCAAGAATATCCATACACACAACAGCACTGTCAACCTTTGGTGCAGGGATAAACGAGGAAGAGGGAACATTCATTATGATTTGCGGTTTTGAATAATACTGCGTTGCTACACTTATTGCGCCGTAGTCCTTTGTAGCGGGGGCGGCGCAAAGCCTTTGCGCAACCTCTTTTTGTATCATAACCACAATTTTTTTAAACGGCAATCCACCCTCAAGCAGATTCATTATAATAGGTGTTGTGATATAATACGGAAGATTTGCCGCAACACTGACATTCATACCGTCAAATTCGTTTTTTATAAGCTCGCCAAGATTAACCTTAAGACAATCCTCCCATATAAAGGAAACATTCTGAAACCCGCCCAGTGTTTCTTCGAGGACATTCTGCAGTCTTTTGTCAAGCTCTATCGAGATAACCTTTTTTGCATTTAATGCAAGAGGTGCTGTAAGCGTGCCAAAGCCGGGGCCAATTTCTATAATCCCCTCTGCCCCGTCCGTCGCACTCTGTGCCATAGTGAGCGGCACATTTGCATCGGTAATGAAGTTTTGTCCCATACTTTTTGCAAAAGAAAACCCATATTTCTGGCACAAATATTTAATTATTTTCGGGTCGGTAAGCTCGTACATTTTATTTCTCCCTGTTTTTTATAATAGCACTTGCACCTATTCTGTCTGCACCTGCATCCATAAATGCACGTGCATCCTCCATCGTGCGGATACCGCCTGCCGCTTTTATCTTTGTCTGCGGCGAAACGTGCTTTTTAAAAAGCTTTATATCTTCTAAGGTTGCACCGCCGCTTGAAAAGCCTGTAGAGGTTTTAATAAAATCGGCACCTGCATCACTTACAACAGTGCAAAGCTTTATTTTTTCTTCATCAGTAAGAAGACACGCCTCTATAATAACCTTGAGGATTTTCCCCTTTGAAGCCTCCCGCACTGCCTTTATTTCTCTGTAGACATAGTCATAGTCGCCTGCCTTGACCATACCCACATTTATTACCATATCAATTTCATCTGCGCCGTTTGCTATTGCATTGCACGTTTCAAAACACTTTGCCTCTGTAGTCGAATACCCATTTGGAAATCCTATTACTGTGCATATTTTCATTTTGTCCCCTACATACTCTTTTGCAAGCTTTATGTAGCACGCAGGAATACACACAGATGCGGCGTTATATTTCACCGCCTCATCACAAAGTGTCAGTATTTCCTTTGGAGTGGCAGTAACGCCAAGCTGTGTATGGTCAATTGATGATAAAATTTCCTTTTCGCTCATTTTAAATCACTTCCTCAAACCCGTCAATATAGTAATCGCAAATTTCCTTAAGTCTTTCTTTGTGCATACGGCTGCGTTCATCATAAACACCGCATACTGCCATACCTGTCTTTTTCGCACATTCTGCCGCTGCGGCAACATCCTCAAACACAAGGCATTTTTGAGGTGCTACGCCTATTTTCTCTGCCGCAAGCAAATATACCTTCGGAGAATTTTTGCCAACACCTGCCTCACAGGTATTGGCAAACGCATCAAACAAATCGTATATTCCGTTGTTTTTTACAGCCGGCTCGTAAAAGCTTTTGGGGGAGCTTGTACACAGTGCAATCTTTTTCCCCATAGCTTTGATTTTTTGTATATATTCTTTTACATACGGCTTTATTTTTATATTATTTGCATATTCGTGCTCTGCCATATCTGTCCATTCACGCATAAGAGCCTCGGGAGTTTCTGTAAGGTTAAATCTCTGTATTGTATACCTTGCAATTTCTTCAAAGCTCATTGCAGCAATAGAGTGCACATAATCGGGCGGTACTGCTATCCCCCTCTTTTTTTCAAGGAAATCATTGTCAATCTTTTCCCAGACACCTAAAGAGTCTAAAATAGTGCCGTCCATATCAAATATAGCAGCGTCAAAAGCTTCTATCATTGTTTATTCACCTCTAACCAAAAATCCGCTCTCTAAAAATTCAAAGACCTGAAACGGATGAAATTTTGTGCAAGTTTTGGTGCGAAGGATGAAGCAAGGCTTTGTGCCTTGCAAAGACGACAAACCGAAAATTGCCGAAATTACACCGTTTCAGGCGGGTTTGGATTACTTCGTTTCGGTTACATACTTTTTAAGCAGCGAATTTTTAACATCCCAAAGCTTCTGTGATAAATCCACGTAATATGCGTGCGGATTTTCAAAACGCTTTACCTCGTCCCAGATTGTGTCAACCTGGGCTTTGCAGTAATCACGTATTTCGGAAAGTTCGGGAAGCTTAGCCACCTGCTCACCGTTTTCAAACAGCTTCACAAGCAGCTTTCTCGCTGTAAAATTGGTAACCCTCTTACGTTTCCACGTATGAACGGGGTCAAATATCTCGTAGGGCTTAGAATCGTCAATTTCTTCATCGTGAAGAGTCATAACATCGGCAATTGCCTTGCCCGTTTCATTGTCATAAAGTCTGTAAATCTGCTTAAAATCAGGAATTGTAATTTTAGCAGGATTTTCACTGATTTTAATTTTGGGAATAATTTCCCCGTTTTCTTCCACACCGACAAGCTTGTACACGCCGCCGAATACGGGCCAGCTTTTAGCCGTAATAAGCCTTTCGCCAACACCGAAAGAATCAATCTTCGCCCCCTGCGCAAGTGTATCGCTGATTATATATTCATCAAGCGAATTTGACACAACTATAGCGCAATCGGTAAAGCCCTCTTTATCAAGTTCTTTTCTTATTTTAGATGTAAGGTATGTTATATCACCGCTGTCAATACGTACACCCTTTGGCCTTTTACCAAGAGGAATCAGACATTCTTTAAACACACGAATTGCGTTGGGAAGTCCGCTTTTTAAAACATTGTACGTATCTATAAGAAGCGTACAACTGTCAGGGTAAGCTTCGGCATATGCCTTGAATGCCTCATACTCTGTCGGGAACATCTGCACCCAGCTATGCGCCATTGTTCCGAGGGCCGGAATGCCGTACATTTCATCACTTAATGTGCAGGCTGTACCTACGCATCCTGCAATATATGCCGCCCTTGCGCCTAAAACTGCGCTGTTTGTTCCGTGCGCACGTCTTGAGCCAAACTCCATTACAGCCCTTCCCTGCGCTGCACGTACAATTCTGTTTGCCTTTGTGGCAATAAGTGTCTGATGGTTTACAAGCAAAAGAAGCATCGTTTCCACGAGCTGAGCCTGAATTGCAGGACCTCTTACTATAACAAGCGGTTCACCCGGAAATACGGGCGTTCCCTCGGGCACTGCCCATACGTCACAGCAAAACTTAAAGTTTTTAAGATATTCAAGAAATTTTTCATCAAAGAGGTTTTTACTTCTTAAATACTCAATATCATTATCCTCAAACTTTAAATTTGAAAGGTACTCCACAACCTGCTGTGTTCCTGCCATAATGGCAAAACCGCCGTTGTCGGGTACTGTACGGAAATACAAATCAAAATAGCATATTTTATCGCCTGTATTATTAATAAAATAGCCGTTTGCCATCGTAAACTCATAAAAGTCTGCAAGCATAGTAAAATTTTGCTGTGTCAACATTTTAATTCCTTCTTCCTAAGTTTAAAAGCCTACCATACATCAACCGTTTTCAATAGCATCCTCAAGCCAGAATTCAGCAATATCAATTGCCTCGTAAAGGCTTTCTCTGTTAGCCTTTTTAATAACCTTTTCCTTTCCTGCACCCTTATTTGTGCAAAGGTCTATGGTTACACTGTCGGCAACCTCAAGGTCGCCCACCTTTTTCTTTGACTTTATAGTGAAGATAATAATATATTTTTCGTTAAGGTCACCATAATATATCGTATCTCCCCTGCGCACCATGGGCTTTCCTTTATAGGTAAAAATATCTTTTGTTTCTGCCATATTACCACTCCTCTTTTATTCTTCAAATTTATTACGCACAGTTAAAAATGCTGTGTTTTTAATTATCACCTTTGCGTGTTCCTCTATAATAGTACGGTATTTTTCAGGGCAAACACTGCCAAACTCCGATGCACGGGGTATGTAATGGGGAAGCATCACCATATAATACTTATCACGGTATGAATACAGCGACCCCCAGAAGCATTCACGCATTGCATAGCACATTTTTATAACATCCTCGAAGTTTTCAAGCTCTACCATTGTGCTTGGCGGTGCTTTCTTTTCTTCGTTCTTTTCTTTCTTTTCGCCCTGAAGCTTTTCCGCCTTTGATATTTTATCAAAAAGCGCCCGTTCTTCCTCGTTATCAACCTTGGTGACAAAGAGTGTAAGCTCACTCTTATTCGCCTGAACGGCAGTTTCTACAACAAGGCGTGCATTATTGCACGAAAAGCCTGTTTCCTTTTCCGCCTCTCTTAAAAGCTCAAAAAAGATTTCCCTTGTATGAGGTGAATTTTTTACCATTTCATCGGCACTTATACCCCATTTTGCAAAATCTCCTTCTTCTATTATAACTTTGATTTTATTATATTTTAAAAGTTCAAACTTCACTCTTCTCACCTCTTTTTTCTGAATTTTTCTATACTATCTTTTGTTTAAATATTCAATAGCTGCATCCATCTGCTTATCAACTACAATGTCGAAATCATAAGTATAGTCATTAAGATACAAATATTCATAAAATCCGGGAACCCCTGTCGCATCATAGCCGAGCACCGCCTGAAAGCCCATAACGGCATCCTTTGTTTCTTCGTCAAAGGTTTCATCAGGCTCGCCATCAAAATAGCCGAGTACCGAAAGACGCTGTTCAAGGGCGAGTGTCATATCGCCGCCATTTGCGCCCTCCTCAATTCTGTCAAAATCAATTTCTGCAAAGCTTTCCTCGTCAACGGGAACATATTCGTTTTCAACCACAATATCGGGTGTAATTCCAACGGTGTGAACTCTCTGCCCTTTTGCAGTATAGAATTCACCCACAGTATATTTCATTCCAACGCCCGTTGCCGCCCTTGTAAGAAGCTGCATACTTCCCTTACCAAAGGTTTTTGTACCGACAAGCTTTCCTGCACCTCTGCCCTGGAATGCCATTGACAAAAGCTCACTTGCGGAAGCACTGTTTTCATTTACAAGCACCGCTATTTTAAGTCTTGGCGCATTACGGTTTTCAGAATAAAGGTATTTATTTTTGCTCGAATCCTTATACCTAAGCTCGCCTATTCTGCCCATACTGATAAAAATATTTGCAATTTCAATTGCAGTGTCAAGGTCTCCGCCGGGATTATCCCTTAAATCAAAGACAAGCTTTTTAACGCCCTTGCCCTGAATATCCTTTACATAGGTTTTAACCTCTTCTGCCGCAGTTTTTGAAAACTGTATAAGCTTTAAATAAGCAATATCATCTGTCAGCATTTTTGTCTGTGTGTAGGTCATTTTTACTGCACCACGCACACAGGTAAGGACTATTTCCTCTTCTCCACGCCTTACCGTAACATTAACCTCTGTTCCGTTTTCACCTACAATAAGGTTTTTTACACTTGCGATTTCCATACCTTCAACTGACTGTCCGTTTACGGCGATTATGTAGTCGCCCTTCATAACGCCTGCCTTTATTGCAGGTGAACCGTCCATTACAGAAAGCACCACAATTCCATTTTCATTCTGTGTTATTGTAACACCTATTCCTGAAAATTCACCTGCGATATCCGTTGTCAGCTCTAAATATTCCTGCGCAGTGTAAAACTGAGCGTAGTCATCATCAAGGGTCTCTATCATTGCCTTGATTGCACTGTTTATATTAAACTTTCCTTCCTCAATAGTCTTACATATAATGGAGAAAAGAAGCTCCTCATCATTTATTCCGTAGTAAAAATTATCAGCAATATTATGTGCATATACCCTGACCATATTTTTTAGCATATTGTCAGAATACGCTATCGCCTGCTCCTCCTGTGTATTTACACCATCTGCCGCATACGCTGCAGTGGAAAAAAGCATTACCGCTGCCATCAAAAGGGCGGTTATTTTATTCCTTTTCATTGTAAAATCCTTTCTCCGGGAGAAGCAATTCCATTACATTTTTTCGGGAGCGCTTACACCCAGTATGTCAAGTACGTTTTTAATAACTATTCTTGCAGAGTCTATAAGCTTAAGACGTGCACGCATCAGATTTTCTTCCTCATCACGCACTCTGCACGCATTATAGAATGAATGGAAGTGTGATGCAACATCAATGAGATAATGCGTCAGATTACTCGGGTCAAAGCTCTGCGCACTTGCCCTGATTTCTTCAGGAAGCTTTGCAAGAACCTCCAAAAGCTCTATTTCCTCATCCTTTTTAAGAAGAGAGCAGTCTGTTTCATCAAACTTTGGTACAGATACACCGCTTTCTGAAAGAAGACGAATGATGGAACAAATTCTTGCATGGGCATACTGCACATAAAATACAGGGTTTTCGTTAGTCTGGCTTACTGCCAGGTCAAGGTCAAAGTCCATATGACTTCCTGCCGCACGCATATTAAAGAAAAATCTTGCCGCATCAACACCGATTTCGTCTATCAAATCTGCAAGGGTTATCATTTTTCCTGTACGCTTACTCATACGGGCAATTTCACCGTTACGCATAAGACGTACAAGCTGAATTACAAGTACATCAAGCTTTTCTCCGCTGATACCAACAGCCTCCATTGCGCCTTTCATTCGTGCAATGTGACCGTGGTGGTCTGCACCCCATATATTTATGGCAAGGTCAAAGCCTCTTTCCTCAAGCTTATTGCGGTGGTATGCAATATCTGCCGCAAAATATGTGGGGATACCGTTAGCCCTTACAAGAACATCATCCTTTTCAGAGCCAAACTCGGTTGACTTTATCCAGAGGGCACCGTCTTTTTCGTAGGTAATATTACTGTTTTTAAGCTTTTCGAGAGTCTCCTTTACACTTCCTCCGTTATGGAGAGTGCTCTCATAAAACCACACATCATAATTAATGCCGTATTTAGTAAGAGTTTCCTGAAGCGCCGCAATATTAAGAGGCAGTGCATATGCTACAAGTGCATCCTTTCTCTCCTGCTCATCCTTACTTAAAAGGTCACTTCCGAATTTATCAATATAATTCTGTGCGTGAACACGAATATCATCACCCTGATAACCGTCCTCGGGGAACTCTACCGCATCCTCACCCTTTAAAAGCTGTATATATCTTGCATCAAGGCTTCTGCCGAATTTATCAATCTGTGCACCTGCATCGTTTATATAAAATTCCTTTGTTACATCCCAGCCTGCGGCACTAAGCACATTGCTGAGAGTGTCGCCGAGTGCGCCGCCCCTTGCATTACCCATATGCATCGGGCCTGTGGGGTTTGCACTGACAAATTCAACAACAACCTTTTTTCCGTTTGCTATATCTATATTTCCGTATTTTTCCTGTTCCTCTTCAATTTCGGCAAGTACGTTATAAAGGTAGCTTTTATTAAGATAGAAGTTTATAAATCCGGGACCTGCAATCTCTATCTTTTCGGCACTTAAATCCTCTGCACTAATGTTTTCCACAATTTTTTGGGCAATTGCCCTGGGTGCAGATTTGGCGCTGCGTGCAAGAAGCATTGCAATATTCACAGCATAATCACCGTGTCCCTTATCCTTGGGAGTTTCTATTGTAAATTCAGGGATTTCTATTTCAGGATATGCTTTCTTTGCAGCGTTATATGCCGCATCGTATATCTGTGTTTTCGTCATTAAAAGCGTATTTGCCATTAAGTTTCTCTCCTTTATGCGGCATACCAAAATCAGTCTGTGTGCCGCAGTCTTGTTAATTTCTTTTATCTTTTGTATTATGCCCGCACACGAAGTGAAATTCCGTTATGCGAACAAGCGACATTATTTATGTCCATTATATAATCAATATCAATATTTCCGCCGTTTTCATCAAGCGATACATCCACATTATTTGCCGTAACACTTATGGTAAAATCTCCGTACGGGGTTTCATAATGTCCTATATGGCGTATCCCTTTTTCAAAAATCATATGGGTGTTTGTATGACCGTGACGCATCATCGTCACAACACCGTCAGGTGATATTTTAAGTGTGGTGTTGCACTTTTCAAGTCCTGTAAGCTCGCCCTCGGCATAGCTTATATAATACTTTCCGTCCTTGTCATAAAATTTACCTGCCGTGGTCATTTCCATACCGTCTTTTTCCCCATCATAACTCTGCGAGCCTTTTATTGATATGTAAACGTCCTTTTTCATTGTTTAAAACGCCTCCGCCTTGTGCACCTTGGTTTCAATATTGCTCTGAAGGAATGTACTTCCGAGGCTTTCAAAATTCTCAACCGAGTCGGAAACATAAAATTCGCAGTTTCCTCCGTTTTCCTTTTCTTTCAGCAGCCCCTCACTTAAAAGATATTCCTTTGCACTCTTTGCTGCAAGCTCACCAGGGCTGATTAATGTTACCTCATGACCCATTATACCTGAAATCACGTTCTTTAGCAAGGGGTAATGTGTGCATCCTAAGATAAGAGTATCCACATTTTCCTTTTTAAGGGGAATAAGGTAATCTGTTGCTATAAGCCTTGCCGCCTCACTATCTGCATATCCGTTCTCCACAAGGGGAACAAACATCGGACACGCCTTTGAAAAAACAAGCATCTGAGGCGCAATGCTTTTTATAATTTCGCTGTATTTACCGCTTTTTACAGTGCCTGCCGTACCGACAACACCTATGCGCTTATTCTTAGTCACACGCACGGCTTCCTCGCACGCACCCTCAAGTACACCCATAATTTTTACGTCGTACTTATCCTTTAAAACGGGAAGGGCAACACTGCTTGCCGTACCGCATGCGGCTATAATAAGCTTTATATCGTATCTGAGCAAAAATTCTATATCATCTTTTGTATAGCGAATGATGGTTTCACGGCTGCGGGTACCGTAGGGCACACGCCCGGTGTCACCAAAATAAATGATGTCCTCACCGGGCAATACCCTTTTAAGCTCCCTCACAGCAGTAAGACCGCCCAATCCGCTGTCAAATACTCCGATAGGGCGATTATCCATAAATTACTCCAATCCGGGATAATAAAAATGCGAAATGCGAAGTTCGAAATGCGAAATTACGGAAGAAATCCTTTGGATTTCTTTTTAATTTGCAAACAAACTCAAATTTTTAAATACTTATATGCATTTTCTGTCCCTTATCCTATAACAAGGCTCTCTCCGCTCATTTCCTCGGGCTTTTTAAGTCCCATCATATGAAGAAGTGTGGGCGCAATATCAGCAAGTCTGCCGCCCTCACGAAGAGCGCAATCATATCCTGCAACAATAAACGGAACAGGATTTGTCGTATGCGCAGTAAATACATCCTTTGTATCAGGGTCAATCATCTGGTCTGCATTTCCGTGGTCAGCAGTGATACATACTCTGCCGCCTCTTGAAACAACTGCATCAATAACCTTTCCCATACATTCATCAACTGTTTCCACAGCCTTGACCGCACATTCAAATACACCTGTGTGACCTACCATATCGCAGTTTGCGTAGTTAAGTATAATCACATCATATTCTTCACTTTCGATTCTCTTTAAAACTTCCTCTGTTACTTCGGGTGCACTCATTTCGGGCTGAAGGTCATATGTTGCAACCTTTGGCGAGGGGATAAGCGCACGGTCCTCATTCTTATAGGGTGCTTCCACACCTCCGTTAAAGAAGAATGTAACGTGTGCATATTTCTCTGTCTCCGCAATTCGAAGCTGAGTAAGACCGTTTGCGGCAATATATTCACCAAAGGTATTGTTGAGAGATTCAGGCTTGAATGCAACCTCAACATTAGGCATCTTCGCATCGTACTGTGTCATACATACATAGTAGAGCGGGAAAAATCCGCACTTACGCTCAAAGCCGTCAAAATCCTTATCAACAAAGGTACGTGTAATTTCCCTCGCTCTGTCGGGGCGGAAGTTAAAGCAGATAACACTGTCATTTTTGCCGATTGTTGCGCCCTCTGTAATAATCGTGGGAACAATAAATTCGTCTGTGATGCCGTTATCATATGATTTCTGCATAGCATCTGCCGCATCGGGATTTTTCTCCCCTTCTCCGTATACGAGTGCCGCATATGCCTTTTCCACTCTCTCCCAACGGTTATCACGGTCCATTGCGTAATATCTTCCTGAAAGAACACCGATTTTACCTACACCGATTTCCTCCATTTTCTGGGAAAGTGCCTTTACAAACTCTATACCGCTCGTCGGGGAAACATCTCTGCCGTCCATAAAGCCGTGAACATAAACTTTCTCAAGTCCGTTTTTCTTTGCAAGCTCTAAAAGTCCGTAAAGATGTGTAATATGGCTGTGCACACCGCCGTCTGAAAGCAGACCGAAAAGGTGAAGTGCGCTGTCATTATCCTTGCAGTTTTGGACTGCTGCCATAAATGCGTCCTTTTCAAAGAAGTCGCCGTCTTTAATTGATTTTGTAATTCTTGTAAGCTCCTGATACACAATTCTTCCTGCACCGATGTTTGTATGACCAACCTCACTGTTTCCCATCTGTCCGTCAGGAAGTCCTACATCCATACCGCTTGCATTTATAAGGGTATTGGGGCATTCTGAAAGAAGTTTATCCATAACGGGGGTTTTTGCACTGTATACGGCATTGCCCTCCGTATTAGCATTGTAGCCGTAACCGTCGAGTATCATAAGCATTGTAAGCTTCTTTGTCATTTTGTTTATCCTGCCTTTCTGCCCGTGTGCTTGATTTTTTACAGGCATTATAAATCATTAATGAGGATGTAAAAAAAGTTTTTTACATCCTCTGTCTTTGGTAAAATCAGGCGTTGCAGATGATAGAAAAATCATCCGGCTTAAGGCTTGCACCGCCAACAAGACCGCCATCAATATCACTCATTGCAAAAAGCTCTGCTGCACAGTCCTTATTCACACTGCCACCGTAAAGTATGCGGATATTATCAGCAGTTTCCTTGTCATAAAGAGCTGCAAGGCACTCTCTGATGTCTTTGCAGACCTCGTTTGCCTGCTCGCTTGTTGCAACCTTTCCTGTGCCGATTGCCCAGATAGGTTCATACGCAACTACTATCTTTGTTGCATCCTCTTTTGATATACCACGGAACGCAATCTTAATCTGACTGCGGATGAAATCAAATGTAATTCCATCTTCACGCTGTTTGAGTGTTTCACCGCAGCAAAGCACGGGAATAAGCTCATACTTAAGAGCCTGAATAACCTTTGCATTTACAGTATCATCTGTTTCTGCAAAATACTCACGTCTTTCACTGTGGCCGATAATTACATACTCAACACCGATTTCTTTAAGCATCTGTGCACTTATTTCACCGGTGAATGCACCCTTATCCTCAAAATGAAGATTTTGTGCACCGATTTTAATATTACTTCCCTCTGCTGCTTTTACAGCCGCATCAAGGCATACAAATGTGGGGCAAAGAAGAACATCGTTCTTACAGCCTTCTACCTTGCCTTTAAGTTCATTTATCATAGCTACTGCCTGAGAGGGAGTATTGTTCATTTTCCAGTTTCCTGCAGCAAGTATTTTTCTCATAGTATTTCTTCCTTTCATTATCTGTCTGCGAGGGCTGCTATACCGGGAAGCTCCTTACCCTCAAGGAATTCAAGGCTTGCGCCGCCACCTGTTGAAATATGGCTCATCTTATCGCCAAGACCTGCCTGGTTAACTGCCGCAACACTGTCACCGCCGCCGATAACTGTTGTAGCATCAATATCTGCAAGAACACGTGCGATTGCATTTGTACCCTTTGCAAATGAAGGCATTTCAAATACGCCCATAGGTCCGTTCCATACAACTGTCTTTGCATTCTTAACAGCATCTGAGAAAAGCTCAATTGTCTTAGGTCCGATATCAAGGCCCTGCCAGCCTGCCTCGATGCCGCCCTCTGCTACAACCTTGCTTTCTGCATCGTTATTAAATTCCTTTGCAACAACTGTATCAATGGGAAGAAGGAGCTTGTCGCCCGCTTTTTCCATCATTTCCTTTGCATAGTCGATATAATCCTTTTCAAGAAGGCTGTCGCCTACTTCCTGACCCTTTGCAGCCATGAAGGTGTATGCCATACCGCCGCCGATAATAAGCTTGTCAACCTTGTCAAGAAGGTTTTCAATTACGCTGATTTTACTTGAAACCTTGCTTCCGCCAAGGATTGCAACAAGGGGACGAACAGGGTTATTAACAGCATTTCCGAGGAACTCGATTTCTTTCTGAATAAGGTAACCGCAAACTGCAGGAAGATACTCTGTAACACCAACTGTTGAGCAGTGCGCTCTGTGTGCAGTACCGAATGCATCGTTAACAAAAATTTCTGCAAGTGATGCAAGGTCCTTGCTGAATGTTTCAACATTCTTTGTTTCTTCCGCTCTGTAACGTGTGTTTTCAAGAAGAACTATGTCTCCGTCATTCATAGCGGCTACTGCTTTCTTTGCATTTTCGCCTACTACGTTATCATCTGCCGCAAAAACTACTTCCTTACCAAGCTTCTCTGAAAGTCTCTTAGCAACAGGCGCGAGAGAAAATTCAGGCTTTGGCTCACCCTTGGGCTTACCCATATGAGAGCAAAGAATAACCTTTGCGCCGTTATCTGCAAGATACTTGATTGTGGGCATAGCGCCTACAATTCTGTTTTCGTCGGTAATATTTCCGTCCTTGTCAAGCGGCACGTTAAAGTCGCAACGTACAAGCACCTTTTTACCCTTTACCTGAATGTCTTCGATTGTTTTTTTGTTCATCATCAAAATCACCTCAAAATATATCATAAAATTTTTCTCATTTTTCAAGATAAGATATTACCCCATCTTATCTAATTTATTATACCACTTTTTCAGCTAAATGCAAGTATATTTTCCCCATTTTGTACGCAAAATTGTACAATTGTCAATGATGGGTGACACTTTTCTTAAAAAATAAAAAGTGTTACTCCAAACTACCCTTGTCAAGGTGGAACTGCTATGCAGTCTTACCTTGACAAAATACCTATGATATAATGTTTTCAAGGCGTAAGC
>JAZORN010000028.1:0-7620 GCA_045656645.1 Clostridia bacterium
TTTATACAGTGTGGGTATTGTTTTTCCGTATTTTCCGCCTTTGAACCGCCGCCTACAAAAAGGAAACACTAAGTTTCCTCTGACGGCTGAAATTGCGAGCCAGCAAAGGAAAATGATGCTCGCAATTTCTCGGTAGTCGACAAAAAACACGGAAAAACGCAGCTTTATCGCTACGGTTAGTTTATTACAAAACTATCTAACTACCACTATTTTCGAGTTTGTAAATTTGCTTTGCTTTCTTGGGTGAAAATTGCCCGTATCAATTTCCGCTGCTGACGGGCAATTTTTAGTCCATCTTGAAAATGAGTTTTTCAATGCGGACGGCGTAAGAAAGAAAAGCAAATTTATAAACAAAGACCACTTTTTATTTATATTGCACGCCCGAAATTAAAATCGCCCCTGCGAGGTCGTTTCAAAGGGGCTCGGGGGAAATCGAAATCCCCCGACGCTTTTCGCCATTTTGGCGCTCAAAATGGCATAAATACCCCAAAGAGTGGGGTAGGGGTTGATGCATTAAAAATACTTTTTTAGGGGCAGGTGCTTTTTATGAAAAAGAAAATTTTTATTAGTGTAATTCTTCTTATTGCGGCGGTAGTGGCATTTTTTGCGCTTTCGGTTTTTATGGAGTATACACGCACAAGCTCAGGCGAGGAAACTGTAATTGTTGAAATTCCCAAGGGTGCTTCGGAAAAGACGATTGCATCCGTGCTTAAGGAGAAAGGTGTTATAAAACACGAAATCTCTTTCCGTCTTAAAATGAAGGGCTCACCGCACAGGGGAAAGCTTAATTACGGTAAGTATACTCTTAATGAGGATATGTCCCTTGATGGTGTTATAGAGGCGCTTTTGCGCCCGAGTGACCTTAAAGAGGGAGTTAAGCTCACAATCCCCGAGGGCTTTAGTGCGCAGATGATTGCAAAGCGCTGTGAAGAATTGGGGCTTGTAAACGCAGAAGATTTTCTTCGTGAACTTAAAAAGGGAAAGTTCGATTATGAGTTTATAAAGAATATTCCTGACAGTAAGGGCACAGAATATAAGCTGCAGGGGTATCTTTTCCCGAATACGTATATGTTTTCCATGGATGCCGATGCGCATAAAATTATAGACACACTTCTGGGTGAATTTGAAAAGCAGTATTCTAAGGTTAAAGATATGCTTCCAAAGGGAATGGATATGAATGAGGCTATTGTGCGTGCTTCCCTTATCGAGCGTGAGGCAAAGGTTGATAAGGAACGCACGACTATTTCAGGTGTTATCCAGAACAGACTTGATATTGATATGCGTCTTCAGATTGATGCAAGTGTTGTGTATGCAATTTCAAATGGACTTTATGATGTTGAGCGTGTTTTGTATAAGGATTTAGAGGTGGATTCCCCATACAATACTTATAAAAACGCAGGACTTCCTATAGGGGCAATATGCAGCCCCGGGCTTGCTTCAATAAAGGCTGCAATGCAGCCTCAAAAGCACGATTATCTTTACTATCATACCGATACGGATAAAAATGACGGCAGTCACATATTCAGCGAAACCTTCAGTCAGCATACAAAGTAGGAGAGAGTATGGAAAAGTATATTATTGACCGCTTTGAGGGCGATTTTGCCGTTCTTGAAAAGGAAGACGGCAGAACAGTTGATGTGAAAAAAGAACTTTTGAAGAATGCGTGTGAGGGTGACGCAGTAATATTTGAAAACGGAGAATATATTATTGACGCAGTGGAAACACAGAAGCGCAGAAAAAATATAGAGGAAAAAATGCGCAAACTTTTTAAGTCTTGACAAAGTACTGTGATTAGCAGTATTATATAATTATAAATCATTATTGTGAGGTGAAAAAGATGGACGCAGGAGGAAATAACAGTGCAGGTATTGCCCGAACGTGGGGGCAGGGTATTTCTGCGTTCATTTTTTGCAGAAACTAATCTGCCCGTTTTGGCTTTGCTTGCTTCCGTTTGAATTTTGGGAAGTGAGGAGATTTTATGGCAGAAAATATGTCCAACGCCCTCGGAGAAACACTTGCACTGCTCGTTGAGGGAAAAAAGTATACTGCAGCACGTGACGTGCTGGAAACAATGCATGCGGCGGATATTGCCGCAATGCTTGAAGAGTGCAGAGCGGAGGTTGTGCCGCTTCTTTTCAGGCTTCTCCCGAAGGAACTTGCGGCGGATACCTTTGTAGAAATGGGGGAGGACCAGCAGGAAATCCTTATAACGAGCTTTAGCGACAGTGAGCTTAAAGAGGTCGTGGATGAGCTTTATGTCGATGATGCCGTTGATATTGTGGAGGAAATGCCCGCAAACGTAGTGCGAAGAATTCTCAGGCAGGCAGACCCCGAAAAAAGAAAAATGATTAACGAGATACTAAAGTATCCCGAGGACAGTGCAGGAAGCATTATGACAACTGAGTATGTTTCTCTGCGCCCCGGTATGACGGTAGAGGATGCAATCAAGCGCATCCGCAGAACAGGTATTGATAAGGAAACAATCAACACCTGTTATGTAACGAGTGACAACAGAAAGCTGCTTGGTATCGTAACGGTGCGTGCGCTTCTTCTGGCAGACGAAAATGCCACGATGGAGGAGATTATGACAGAGGATGTCATAAGTGCCCTTACCACCGAAGACAGAGAGGAAGTTGCACACAACTTTACAAAATACGACCTTTCCGCAATGCCCGTTGTAGACGTTGAAAATCGTCTTGTGGGTATTGTAACCGTCGATGACGTAATGGACGTATTGCAGGAGGAAACAACAGAGGATATTGAAAAGATGGCGGCTATTACCCCTCTTGATAAACCATACCTTAAAACGGCGGTATTTAAAATGTATCTTAGCCGTATCCCGTGGCTGTTGCTGCTTATGTTTTCGGCGACATTTACGGGCGGAATTATTACGAGATATGAAAATGCGCTCACCAATTCTCTTTTGGTGGCAAGTATTCCGATGCTTATGGCAACGGGCGGTAACTGCGGAAGTCAGGCGTCAGTTACGGTTATCCGTGGTCTTTCTATCGGTGAAATAGAGTTTAAAGATGTACTGCGTGTAATATGGAAAGAAATGCGTGTTGCAATTTTGTGCGGAGTGACACTTGCTTTTATTAATTTCTTCGTTCTTTCCTTTTTGGTTGGGGCAGAGGTGAGCGTTGCGGCAGTAATTTGCATAACACTTTTGGTTACGGTTACAGTTGCAAAAATTGTTGGCTGTGTGCTTCCTATGATTGCAAGTAAAATCGGCTTTGACCCTGCCGTTATGGCAAGTCCGTTTATTACGACGATTATTGACGCAGTATCGCTGATGATATACGTAAATATAGCAATGCAAATTCTATAATGAGGAAATCTCGGACTGCAGATAAGGAATTTTTTAATGCGAAATGCGAAGTTCGAAATTCGGAATGAAGGAGGAAATCCTATGGATTTCTTCTTTTTTCTAATTATGTTACAGAACACGAAAGGTTTTTTCGAGCGTTTCAAATATTTTTACTTTTGTTTCCTGGAGAAATAATTATGAATGAAATTATAAAAGAAAAACTTGATAAGCTGCCACAAAAACCGGGTGTATATATGATGAAGGATGCCACCGGCAGGATTATATATGTAGGCAAGGCAAAAATTCTTCGTAACCGTGTACGGCAGTATTTTCAGAGCAGCGCCCGTCACAGTGCAAAAACCGCTATAATGGTTTCAAAGGTGTGTGACCTTGATTATATAATCTGTGACAGTGAGATGGAGGCGTTGGTTCTTGAATCCAATCTGATTAAAGAAAATAAGCCTCGTTACAATATTCTTTTAAAGGATGACAAGCATTATCCGAATATAAAAATAACACTTAATGAAGAATATCCAAGGATGCTTTATGTGCGGAAAATTGAAAATGACGGTGCAAAATATTTTGGCCCATACCCAAGCGGTTATTCCATAAAGGAAACGATGGAGCTTCTCAAAAATATATTTTTACTGCCGCACTGTAAAAAACAATTCCCCCGTGATTTAAAAAAGGACAGACCATGCCTTTATTATGCAATGGGACGTTGCAGCGGTGTTTGTCAGGGGAATGTAAGTCAGGCAGAGTACCGCAGAATTTACAAAAATATTGTAAGCTTTCTTGAAGGCAGGGATGAAGAGGTTATCTTAAGCCTTGAAAAAGAAATGATGGAGGCATCTCAGGCACTTGAGTTTGAACGTGCGGCACTTCTTCGTGACAGGGTTGCATCTGTAAAAAGACTAGGTGAGGAGCAAAAGGTTATCACCGACAGCGGTGGAGATATTGATGTTATTGCCGTGGCGGCAGAGGACGACCTTGCATCGGCAGAGGTTTTCTATATACGTGGGGGAAGGCTTATCGGGAAAGACAGCTTTGACCTTTCCGATTCAATCAATCACGAATGCAGAAAACTTCTTAGTGAATTTGTGCTGAGCTTTTATTCGCGTGATAACTTTATTCCGCAGACGGTGCTTTTGTCGCATTATATTGATGAGCTTGAGGCGACGGAAGAATTTCTTACCGAAAAAAGAGGGAAAAGGGCATATATAAAAGTACCCTCACGTGGAGGAAATAAAAAGACCGTCGATATGGCATATAACAATGCCCTTAAAAACATAGAAAACTATAAAACAAAGGCAGTTCGTGAAAAGCTTCGTAGTCAGTCTGTGACGGAGCTTGCACGTGCACTCGGGCTTGAAGTGATTCCCGACAGAATTGAGTCCTACGATATTTCCCATATTTCGGGAAGTGACAGCGTTGCCTCAATGGTTGTTTTTGAAAACGGCAAAAGTGCAAGGAGTGAGTACCGCCGATTTAAAATAAAAACAGTAGTGGGGGCAGACGATACTGCATCATTAAGAGAAGTGCTTTCCCGCAGATTCACGCACGAGGCGCGTGAGGGCGACGGTAAGTTTAAAAAGCTTCCCGACCTTATACTGCTTGACGGCGGAAAAGGACAATTAAATACAATAAAATCGCTTTTTGAAGAAATGAATATAGATATACCCGTGTTCGGTATGGTGAAGGATGATAAACACCGTACACGTGCCCTTTTAAGTGACGGGGGTGAGGTGTATCTTAACCCGACATCATCAGTTTTTCATATGGTTGCAAATATTCAGGACGAGGTGCATCGCTTTGCAATTGAATATCATCGCTCACTTCACCGCAAAAATGCAATAGAAAGTGAGCTTGAAAAAATTGAGGGTATAGGAAAGCAGAAACGTATTGCACTTTTAAAGCATTTTCGCAGTATTGCGAAAATAAAAACCGCATCCGTTAATGATATAGCCGCGGTTAAGGGCATAAGCCTTAAAAACGCAGAGGATATAAGAGCATATTTTGATGAAAAGAAGCGTGCCGCTTCACCCATTTCGCACTCTGATTCTGTGCAAACATAGTTTCATTCGTTTTAATTTTACGCAAATTCCTATACGGTAAAAAGGGATATAAAAAGGTGTGCTGCAGCACACCTTTTTATATCCCTAAATCGTTTTCTAAAATATTTGCATTTATAACGGCATCTTTTCCGTATTTATTGCGAATGGCATCAAGTGTTTTTTCAAGACTTTCCCGTTTGGAGCTTTCTTTTTCCTCATCAAAAAAGCTTATCTGCGTCTGGGCATCCTCACTTATTATACCACATCCCGTTACCGTAAGCATACGGATAGGCTTCTTTAAGTTCCAGTTATGACGTATGATTTCCATAGCTTTTTGTGTAATTTCCTTTGCAAGGTTAGTGGGGCTGTCAAGCTTTTCCTGACGGACTATGGAGATAAGGTCAGGGTCCTTTATCGTCACCTGCACGACAGTGCATTTAACCCCTTTTTGCCGCATACGTGCGGCAATGCTTTCACTAAGGTGGGAGATACCGCACATAATATCCCTTTCACCGCATAAATCCCTGCGGAATGTCATTCCGTTGCCTACGGATTTAACCTCATCATTTGCGTGGGGGTCAACGGGTGAATTATCCTCACCCCGTGCATAGTGGTAAAGGGTTGTTCCCGCCTTGCCGAGGAGCTTGTGAAGAACCTTTTCATCACTTTCTGCGAGGTCACCTATGGTTTTTATTCCCATTTTTCCGAGTGTTTCTGCCGTGCGCTTTCCCACGAACAGTAAATCACGAACGGGCAGTGGAAATACAATATCCTTATAGTTCTCTTTGGAAATAACGGTTGTTGCATCGGGCTTTTTATAGTCGCTGCCGAGCTTAGCAAAAACCTTATTAAACGAAACACCGACGGAAATCGTAATGCCGATTTCCTCACGAATACGTTTTCTTAAAATTGCGGCAATTTCCTCACCGCTGCCGAAAAGCTGTTTTGAGCCTGTCACGTCAAGCCAGCTTTCATCAATTCCAAAACGCTCCACAAGGTCAGTATAGTCGCTGTAAATCTTATTTACTCTTTCACTGTACTCCTGATAAAGGTCGTGATGCGGCGGAACTATCGCAAGGGAGGGGCATTTCCTTTTTGCACTGTAGATAGTTTCTGCAGTTTGTATGTTATACTTTTTTGCAAGCTCGTTTTTTGCTAAAATTATTCCGTGCCGTGCCTCCTGACTGCCGCCTACTGCCATAGGTACATCCTTAAGCGACGGATTAAGTGCGCATTCAACAGAAGCAAAAAATCCGTTGCAGTCACAATGAAGTATTGTGCGTTCCAACCTTTATCACCTCCGTAAGTAATTTTAACATAATAAAATTATAATTTCAATGTGTGGGGGTAATTATTTTTGTAAGAAATAAAAACAGAACTGCCGTAATTTAAACAGTTCTGCATATGACGCATTTTTGCATATGAAATTATTTATCGGCTAAATTCTTAACGAGATTTTCAACCATTTCAAGCTGTTCGTCATTTAGCTTTTTTAAATACTCATTTATTTTACTCAGCCGTGCAGGATTGGTAACTTCAAAATCAAAAAATTCGCTCGGAGTAATTCCAAGATATTCACAAATATAGAAAATGGCTGCCAAAGAGGGCGTTCCTTGCCCTGTTTCTATGTGGTTAATATATCCTTGATTTTGTCCTATTGATAAACTCATTTCGCGAGCAGATACGTTTTTCTTTGTTCGAAGTTGGGCAAGACGCACTGCAAAATCTTTTTCATCCATAGTAATTCACCACCTATATTATATAATAAGGCATATAACACTGATAAATATGCCCTAACAGGGAATATTTATATTGAAATATGCTTTTATATGTGCTAAAATAAAAAATATGGAATATATAAAAGCATATTTTGTTTTTTGGGAAAATTACTTTGTGTAACAGATAAGCGATGCTTAAAAATGAGCGGAGCGCTCGGCAATATGTACTTTTGAGCGCCAAAAGTACCAAAAGCGCCGGGGTTTCGATTCCCCGGACCCCAAAACGACCTCGCAGGGGCGATTTCAGTTTCGGGCGTGCAAGATAAATAATAATTGGTCTTTGTTTATAAATTTGCTTTTCTTTCGTTGCGCCGTCCGCATTGAAAAACTTATTTTCAAAATGGACTAAAAATTGCCCGTCAGCAGCGGAAATTGTTACGGGCAATTTTTGCCCAAGTCAGCAAAGCAAATTTACAAACCCTGAGACAGTGGAAGTTGGATAGTTTTATATCACACTAACTACAGCGATAAAGCTGCGTTT
>JAZORN010000029.1:0-20958 GCA_045656645.1 Clostridia bacterium
TTCTGATTCTCTACCTTTTCCTTTACTGTTTTTGCAGTAATATCATATCTGTCCTTCGCAATGATTGATGCTACTGCAAGCTGTTCAATCTGGTCACGGGCAGTATCCTTTATTGCTTCCTTGATTGTCATACCTTCTTCAACTTCAGTATCAAGCCACTCGGGACCATAGTACTGTTCATACTGGGACCACTGGGAATATACAATACTGTAAATAAAATTGTAATAAGCCTGAGTAATCTTATAATCTCCTATTTCAGCTAATGCTTTTTCATTTGCTCCGCATCCTGCAAAAATGGAAAAACAAAGTACAAGCGAAACTATAAGTGCTAATATTTTCTTCATTTTCTTCATCCTTTCGATTTAAAAAATCATTTAAAATTATATACTAATCCTCATCAATTTGCAAGCACTTTAATACATTATTTACACTTTCAATAAGTTTTTCACCTTTAAGTGCTTTCTCACGGAGAAGTATATAGGGATTATCGCCTGCACCGAACAGAATCTTTCCGCGGTTTTTAGTAGCGAGAACTGATACTTTTTCAACAATCTCTTTTGTGAGAGAATGAAGCTTAAAGATAATACCTGCTTCTACGTGGCCTATTTCCTTGATTCCTATTGCTTCTGCTGTTATGCGGAGCATCTGTATTTCAAGGAGGTTATAGGTTTCGTTGGGGATTTCACCATAACGGTCTTCAAAGCTCCCCTCTACGCCATAGCGGTCGTTTATATCTGTTATTCCTGCAATCTGTTTATACGCCTCAATACGGAGATTGGAGGTCGGTATATATGTTTCGGGAATAAATGCATTAACCTCAAGGTCAATAACAGTTTCTGCCTTTTCAGGTTTCTTGGGCTTACCCATTGCTTCATTTACTGCTTCCTCAAGAATGGCACAGTACATATCATAACCCACGCTTGCCATAAAGCCGTGCTGTTCAGGACCGAGAACATTTCCCGCTCCTCGTATTTCAAGGTCACGCATAGCAATACGAAATCCCGAGCCAAACTCCGTAAATTCTTTTATTGCACGAAGCCGTTTTTCGGCAACCTCATCAAGGATTTTATTCTTCCTGTAAGTAAGGTATGCATATGCAAGGCGGTTTGTTCTTCCCACTCTGCCACGGAGCTGATAAAGCTGACTAAGACCAAGGGTATCTGCATTTTCAATAATGATTGTATTGACGTTTGCAATGTCAATTCCCGTTTCAATTATTGTTGTACATACAAGAACATCTATTTCTCCTTGCTGAACCTTTACAAAGCACTCGTCAAGCTCGCTCTCATTCATTTTTCCGTGTGCAACACCCACCCTTGCATCGGGCACAAGTCTTCGTATGCGTTCTGCCACGCCATATATACTTTCCACACGGTTATGAAGATAATATATCTGTCCATTGCGTGCAAGTTCACGCTCTATCGCATTTTTTATTACTGCATCGTTGTATTCAAGCACATATGTCTGTACGGGATGGCGGTCACTGGGCGGTGCTGAAAGAACACTCATATCACGTATACCTATCATAGCCATATGAAGAGTTCTCGGAATAGGTGTCGCACTAAGGGTAAGGACATCCACATTTTTCTTCATTTCCTTAATTTTTTCCTTATGCGTTACACCAAAACGCTGTTCCTCATCCACTATCAAAAAGCCCAGTTTTTTAAACACAACATTTTTGGAAAGGAGCTTATGTGTTCCCACCACAATATCACATTCACCGTTTTGAAGCATTTTAAGGGTTTTCTTAGTTTCTGCCGGGGTGGAAAACCTTGAAAGCATTCTTACCGTAATGGGAAACTCCTTCATTCTTTCCACAAAGTTCTGATAATGCTGAGATGCAAGCAGTGTTGTCGGCACAAGGTATGCCACCTGATAACCGTCCATTACTGCCTTAAATGCGCCACGCATCGCAACCTCTGTCTTTCCGTAGCCTACATCGCCGCACAAAAGTCTGTCTGTCGGGCGGGGGCTTTCCATATCCTTTTTCAGCTCGGCAGTACTTCTTAGCTGGTCCTCTGTTTCTTCATATGCAAACATATTTTCAAAATCACGCTGCCAGGGCGTATCCTTCGAAAATTCCACACCCTTTGTATTTGAGCGTTCTGCATAAAGCTCAACAAGCTTCTGCGCCATTTCACGTGCGCTGTCACGCACCTTTCTTTTTGCATTTGCCCACTCCTGAGAGCCCATACGGTTAAGGCGCACCATCTTGTTTTCTCCGCCCGTATATTTGCTCACTGCATCAAGCTGTCCTACGGGAAGATAGAGGAAATCCTCTCCCCTGTATTCTATTTTTATATAGTCCTTTTGTACACCGTTTACCTTCATTCGTACAATACCCAGGTACTTTCCTATTCCGTGTGCACGGTGCACAATATAATCTCCTATTTCAAGCTGGTCCGCACTGCGGATTTTAACTGTATCCTCACTGCGCCTTGGCGCACGCTTTTTCTTTTCTGCCTGAAAAATTTCCTTGTCACTTATAATTACATATCCGTCTGTCGGGTACTCAAAGCCCTTTGCAATACTTCCGGGCATAACGGTAACATATTTTTCAGAAAGCTCTGATGGCTCATCCTCGTAAGAGGCACGGATATCCCTTTCATTAAGCATTTGGGTAATTTTTCTTACCCTTGAGGTACTGCCGCCCAGAATAACGGTTTTCTTTTTCTCATTGTGCCAGTTTTTTACATCGGCAATTAAAAATTCTATATTTCCGCTGTAGCTTGATATACCCTTTGAGGTAACAGTAAACTGCTTCTTAATCTCAAAATCGGGAGAGTTACTTCCTATTGCAAAAATTGCTATAGTGTTTCGTGTGCCAATCTCTGCTATAACATCACTGTAGCGGTTAATACAGTCATAAATATCGGTTTTTATCCCTTTATCGGCAAGGGTTTTAATATTCTCACTTATTTCCCACTCCACAGCGCCTGCACTTTCACTGATACGTGACGGCTCATCCGTAAAAATGAGATATTCGTCATTAAGATACGAAAGCATTGTTGCGCGTGAATTTTCAATGTTTACGGGCAGTATCTTAGCACAATCAAGCTTTTTGACGCTCATCTGTGTTTCACAGTCAAAGCTTCTTAAAGAATCAATATCATCACCGAAAAGCTCCATTCTTATAGGAAGAAGTGCATCAGGCGAAAATACATCCACAATTCCGCCCCTGATTGCAAACTGCCCCTGCATATTTACAACATCAACACGTGTGTAGCCCATCTTTGTAAGCTTGTCAGCGAGCACAGATGCATCTGTTACTCCGCCGTATTCAAAGCTCATCTGCATAGAGTCAAATTCATTTTTGGGCGCAACAAAATGAAGGAGCGACTCAACTGACAATACGGCGTTTGCCCCTTTTGAAAGTTCTCCGAGTGCTGCAGCACGCTTATTCTCTATCTCGTGATTTGATGCATCAACCTCATAAAGCACAACCTCTTTGGGTGGAATATACACACATTCATTATCTGAAAAAAAGCTCAGATCCTCACATATGCGGCGTGCCTGAATATCGTTGTAGGTCACTACAAACGCACGCTTTTTAAGTTTTTTACATATTGAGTTTATAAGGTGTGCTTTCTGCGCATCCGCACTGCCGCTTATACCTATGGGGAAATTTTCAATCTTTGCGGCAGAGATTATTTCATTGAATTCTGCTGAATTATCCAGCATTTTGTCAAATACATTCATTCTATCACAACGCCTTATTATTATATCTGCTCATTGCTTCAGCTATGCCCTTTGTCAGCATTGTGCTGATTATATCCTCTGTTCTTTTAATTGCGCTCGTCACATTTACGCCGTCCTCTTCATTAAAATGACCTAAAACGTGGTCAGCGAGGTCATGCTCGGGCGCACCTACACCGAAACGTATCCTCGGGAAATTATCGGAATTAAGAAGGTATATAATGTTTTTCATTCCGTTGTGACCGCCTGCACTTCCCGACGGGCGTATTCTGACTTTTCCCGTTTCAAGGTTTACGTCATCATACATTACAATTATATCCTCTGGGGCAATTTTATAGAACTCTGCAGCATCACGCACACTCTCACCGCTTAAATTCATAAAGGTCTGCGGTTTCATGAGAATACATTTTTCAGTTCCTATAAAGCCTTCGCCGCAGATTGCCTTGAATTTAAGCTTGCCCATTTTTATACCCAATTGCGATGCTAAATAATCTATCGCCACAAAGCCTACATTATGCCTTGTCTTTTCATATTCACGACCGGGATTTCCAAGACCTACTATAAGATGCATTTTTAATTCTCCTTAAGCGCTTTCAATTTATCGGTTTTGTAGGATTCCATAACCCCACAATGCCGCCACGGAAGATTCCCCGGGGCGGCATCATTAATGTTTTATGTAATTACTTATACGAAAAGCGGACTTACTGAAACGTCCTCGTAAATACGCTCAATAGCCTCTGCAAAGATAGGAGCTACGCTGAGGATTTTTGTTTTCTTCATAATCTTCTCAGGCGGAAGCTCTATTGTGTTAAGACATACAAGCTCTTTAATGGGGCTTGCCTCAAGTCTTTCAATAGCAGGGCCGCTGAGTACGGGATGTGTACAGCAAGCGTATACTTCCTTTGCACCCTTATCTACAAGAGCCTGAGCGGCATGAACGATTGTACCTGCCGTATCAATCATATCGTCCACAAGGATAACTCTCTTATCCTTAACCTCTCCGATTATATTCATAACCTCACTAACGTTAGGCTTGGGACGGCGCTTGTCAATAATAGCAATAGGTGCGTGAAGCTTCTGTGCAAAGTTTCTTGCACGGGTAACACTTCCGAAGTCAGGAGATACCACTACAGTATCATCCATATCATCCTTGAACTTTTCTATGAAATACGGAGCCAGAATCGGCACACCGAGCAGATGATCCACAGGTATATTGAAAAATCCCTGAATCTGCGGTGCGTGAAGGTCCATTGTAAGAACTCTGTCTGCACCTGCAGTTGCGATAAGGTCTGCAACAAGCTTTGCACTGATCGGGTCTCTCGCCTTTGCCTTTCTGTCCTGACGGGCATAGCCAAAATAGGGAATTACGGCAGTAATTCTTCCTGCAGATGCACGCTTGAACGCATCAATCATAATGAGCATCTCCATAAGATTGTCATTTACGGGAGAGCTTGTTGACTGAACAACGAAAACGTCGCTGCCTCTTACCGTTTCACCTATGTTTACAAAAATTTCGCCGTCAGAAAAAAGACCTACATTTGATTCACCAATGTTAAGGTGAAGGTTTTCTGCAATCTCCTGAGCGAGCTTCGGGTTTGAATTTGCTGCAAACAGCTTGATGTTTTTACCGTGTGGTATCATTTTGAAATATCCTCCGTATAATAAATTTTAAATCATTTCTTTCTTCTGTCCTGCCAGTTTTCCTTGATAACCTGGCGTGCACGTGCTATTGCAAGCGTGTTTTTCGGCACCTCATCAGTAATTGTTGAGCCTGCCGCAATATATGCCCCTTCGTTCACCGTTACGGGTGATACAAGGTTTGAATTACATCCTATAAATGCATTGTCCTTTATAACGGTCTTATACTTGTTTTTACCGTCATAATTGACAACAACCGTTCCGCAACCAAAGTTTACATTGCATCCAACCTCGGCATCACCGACATAGGTAAGATGGCTAAGCTTCGTTCCGTCACCGATTTGTGCCTTTTTAAGCTCGACAAAATCGCCGACCTTGCAGCCTGAGCCGACATTGCAGCCCGGTCTGATATAGGCATACGGACCAACGTGAGTCTTGCTTCCTACACAGCTTTCAACAATCGTTGAAATATTCACATCAGTGTCATCGCCTATCGTAGCATTTATTAATCTGCAATTAGGACCTATATAAACATTTTTACCGATAACCGTTTTACCCTCAATAACAGTTCCGGGGTATATAACAGTATCTATACCAATAACAGCATCCTTGCATATAAATGTATTATCGGGGTCTATAATTGTAACACCCTCAAGCATCAGATTTGTATTAATCCGCCTTTGCATAACTTTTGCAGCGGCAGCAAGCTCTATTCTGTCATTAATACGCATTAATTCATCAGCATCGTCTACATTATATATGCCAAAATTTGCACTGTTTTTAGTAATGTCCCTGATTTTTTCAGTAACAGTATCTCCTGAAACATCAGTAAATGTCAATAACTTTTCTGCCTTTAATATATAGTTATTAACATCAGCATTTAAACCGTTTCCAAGGACTGTTACCTCGTTATTTTTACCCAAATGCTCTTTCATAGCATCTTTAAGAGTCTTTGCCGTAATAAGCGGCATATCCCCAAAAAGAACTATTACATTCTCTGTCGTTTCCAAAAAGGCTTTTATATTTGCCGGGGCATCCGTGTCGCTTAAAAAGATACACTCTGCCCTATCCGAAACTGCATCTGCAATTTCCCCTGCGTTTTCAGGTGCAATAATGCGTACGCACTCTGCCCCTGATGCAAAGGCTGTGTCAAGGACATGGTTTATCATTTCCCTGCCGCAAATCTTATGCACCTCTTTGGCTTTCTCACTTTTCATTCGTTTACTGTCGCTACCTGCGAAAATAAGCGCCGAAAATACTGTCATTTAAATCATCCCTTCTCTGTCATTATACTCAAAATGTCATCGTGCCTTATTAAATTCAAAGAGGCAAGCGCAATGCCTGCCTGTCTTTGGCTTTAGATTTCTTCTGTTTCGGTGTTTAAAAATTCCTCGTATTTTGCAAGAATGGCATTCTGAAGCTCTTCACGCATATCAGAGGTAATCGGGTGTACGATATCTCTGTATGTACCGTCAGCACTCTTTCTGCTGGGCATAGCCGCAAAAAGCTTTTCTTTACCCTCTATAACTTTAATGTCATGAACTACAAATGCATCGTCAAAGGTAACAGATACGACTGCCTTCATCTTTCCTTCCTGTGAAACTTTTCTCACCTTAATGTCTGTGATCTGCATTTCTTTTCCCTCCAAAAATGAATATTTTTTTAAATTTTTTTCATTTTTCTATTGATTTTTCTCTTTAATATGTATAATATCAAATATTGGATAGTATTTCAACAAAAAAATTAAATTTTTTGTTAATTTTAACTTTTATATAAAGGCGAGTGATTTTTTTGAGCAATATTACCATTAGAGAGGGTATGAAAATCCACCTCATAGGTATTGGCGGAATAAGTATGTCCGGCATTGCACAAATGCTTTTAAAGGAAAAATGCATCGTTTCAGGTTCGGACCGTTCTTCTTCCCCGCTTACAGATAAGCTTTCTGAACTTGGTATAACTGTATATATAGGACATGACGCACAAAACGTAAAGGATGCTGACCTTATTGTGTACAGTGCAGCTATAAATAATTCAAATCCCGAGCGTGTTTATGCAGAAAATATGGGAATTCCTCAGATTGACCGTGCACAGATGCTTGGTATGATTATGCGTGAATACGACTGTCCCATCGCCGTAAGCGGTACGCACGGCAAAACAACTACCACGGGAATGCTGACGCACGTATTTATGGAATGCGGTAAAAACCCCACCGTTACCGTTGGCGGAGAGCTTGACATTATACACGGCAATGTTCACATCGGTTCTAAGGATTACTTTATTGCCGAGGCGTGTGAATATCATCAGAGCTTTCTGAGGTTTTTCCCGAAGGTTTCTGTGATTACAAATATCGAGGCAGACCATCTTGACTATTTCAGAGACCTTGACCATATCATAGAAACGTTCCGCTCTCTTGCACTTCTTACGCCCGAGGACGGTGCATTGATTGTAAACGGAGAGGATGAAAATATCAGAAAAGCACTTTCGGGTGTTGAGCGAAAAATTGTTACTTTCGGTATAAGCGGTGATTACGACTACACAATCCGTGATATGACGCATAACGGATATAACCACTACACCTTTACTGTATGCAAGGGCGGAAATGATGTTGGCGAAATCCGTCTTTCCGTACCCGGTGTGCACAATGTTTATGATGCCCTTGCCGCTTTTGCAACGGCTGACTATATCGGTATTCCCACAGAGGATATATGTGACAGTCTGTACCATTTCGGCGGAACTCACAGACGTTTTGAAACACGTGGAATTATGGGCGGTATTGTAGTAATTGACGATTACGCACATCATCCCACAGAAATAAAGGCAAACCTCTGTGCAGCAAGTGAAATGAAATACAATAATATCTGGTGTGTTTTCCAGCCGCATACCTATACAAGAACAAAAACATTTTTTGATGATTTTGTAAAAGTCTTTTCCGAAAGCAATGTAAATGTCGTTATTACTGATATTTATGCCGCCAGAGAGGTTGACACGGGAATTGTATCTGCGCAGGAGCTTGCAGCGGCAATCCCGAATGCAGTTTATAAAAAGACCTTTACCGATGCGGCAGAGTTTATAAAGGCACAGGCACAGCGTGGAGATGTTGTTATAACAATGGGCGCAGGCGATGTGTATAAGATAGGCGATATGTTACTTGCCGACACAGAGTAAAGGATGACAAAGTCATCCTTTCGAAAGAGAAATTTTGCAAAGCAAAACATTCTCTTTCGAGGTAAGGGCTTTCGCTCGCGCGGCACTCACCTTGCCAGCCCTTTATAGGTGTCAAAACCGATGTACACGCCCCCGGTTTTGACAAATTATACGTTAAGGGGAACCCCCTTAACAATCCCCTCGATACGCAAATTTTTATACAATGAAAAAGGATGTAAAAAAGCAAAGGCTTTTTTACATCCTTTTTATTATTTAATAAACGCTGATAATATACTCGTTATAACATTATTTTCATAAAACAATCTTGCTATCACGGAGCTTTCAATTATTTTTATAAGAGATGGGAAATTTGCACCCATTGCCGATAAAACACCTGCCGCTATGTAGCAGAAAACGCATCCGCTTAATATTCCAACCGCCATTCCCATAAGGGAATTTGCCTGTTTGATAAGAGGCAGACGTGATGCAATATTTACTGCACCGCCAATAAGCGAAACAATAATTTTAGAAAGAATAATGACGACTACAAAGCTTATTGCATTTACAGAAAGCATAGTGAGCACATCAAGACCGCCCTGCATATTTATAAGTCCTGAAACCACTCCTGACGTGTTTTCTGCAAGAAAGCTTTCTATACCTTTTCGCACCGCCTCACCAATCGGGGAACTGTATATTATCCCTGAAACGCCCCGATAAAGGAGTGCACCGACAACAATTGAAAGAACTGTCGATATCATCCCCACTACAGAGCGTGCAAAACCACGTTTTGCCCCGCGCAGTGCAAAAACGGCTATTACTGCAACCAAAATAATATCAGCCAAAGCTACTCTTCCCTTCGTTATTTGATGATTCTTGCCTGCGAAGCACCTATTACAAATAAATGCTCGTTATCTTTAAATAATGCGATTTTTTTAACACCCGTCTCAGATTTTATGCTTTTTTGGTCCTCAAGGGCACTGTTTGTCACATAAATATTTCTTCCAAATGCAAATGCAATATTATCTTCGCTTACCGAAATATCGTCTGTAATTCCGTCAAAGCTTCTCTCTCCGATAATTTTTCCAAGTCTGTTTAAAACAACAACCTTAGTTGAATTACCCTTTATACCGCTGCCCATTTGTGAAAATGCAACTACCATCATATCAGGATTTGACACATCAGCCTTATAGAGTGTGTCTGAATTATAATCATAGCTCCATTTCGACGTGCCGTCTGCATTAAAATATACCAAAGAGTTACTTCCGAGTGCAGTATATGTACCGTTTTTATTAAAATCAACAGTATAGAAAAGCTGTGATTCAAATGACTTTTTTTCAATTACTTTTGCATCGGTTATGTCTATCAGGATAATCTCACCCATGAGCTTTTCCTCACCCGAAGATGCAAGTGATATAGCAATTGCTTTGTTATCGTAATTCACATCCCCGTCAAGGAACTCACTCTTACTGATATCCCATTTGAAAATAGGCTCACCGCTGCGGTTATACACACTGCATTCGCAGTTATAACCCTCTTTTTCCGTTGCAACAAAGCTGTAGCCGTTTCCGCTGACCTTTGCACATATTATTCTGTTCTCGACATTTACAGTATAATATTCTCTGTCACGCTTAAACACGGTAAATTCAAGGGCATTTTTATTATAACACAGTGCATATTCGCCCTCTGTATTAAGTGTCGGCTCCGAAAGTGCTATAGAAAGCTTATTCCCCTTTCCCTTTTCGTCAAGAAAGCTGTATGTGCTTGTTGTCACATAACAGACCTTATCTCCAAGCGGCTTTACATCACTTTCTGTATACCCCTGCGAGGAGGTTTTACCCTCGTTTTGTGAAATCAGCGTACTTTCATCTCTGCCGAATTTAAAGAAATCTCTGTCACGGTTCTGGTAAAATATAATTACAAGCATTGCCAGCATTACAACTATTGCGGCAGTGTTTTTAAGAATGGAAAGTATCTTTTGTTTATTCATAATTTACCTCCACAAGCGCCAAGCCCTGCGGCGGCGCAGTTATTCCAAGCAGACGTCTGTCCTTTTTTTCTATCAGCTCTGCTATATCGTCCTCTGAAAGCTTGCCGCACCCCACATAAACAAGTGTGCCGACAATTATCCTTACCATATTGTATAAGAAGCCGTCTGCGGCGGCACGCACCGTTATAATGTCACCGTCTTTTGTGACAGTAAGCTCCGTAAGATTTCTGACTGTTGATTTAACAGTGCTTCCTGCGGCACAAAAAGATGCGAAATCGTGTTTCCCCTGTATTATCTTTGCCGCTTTCTGCATTTTGAGAAGGTCAAGCTTTATCGGGTAATGCCACGCGAAATTCCGCATAAGAGGGTTTTGAAACGGTGCATTTACAATTTTATATTCATATGCCTTGGTAACGGTTTCAAACCTTGCATTAAAGCCCTCGTGCATTACCTCACAATTATATGCCCTTATATCAGGGGGGAGCTTTGTATTAAGTACAAACGGAATTTTATCTGCAGGAATGGTAGTTTTCATTGTAAAACTGCATACGTAAACCCTTGCGTGTACGCCTGCGTCAGTACGGGAACAACCTGTAACAACCACACTTTCTCCTGCTATCTCTGTAAGGACATCCTCTAAGACTTCCTGAACGGTAATACCGTTTTTCTGTCTTTGCCACCCGTGATAGTTCGTTCCGTCATATGCCATTGTAAGTTTATATGTCATTTACCACACAACCTTTACGGCTATAAGAATACCGCACATCAAAATCAAATTTATGAGAGCATACAAATCGTATTTTCCAAAACGAAAACGTCTGTAGCTTGTCCTTTCACCCTCAGAGTTATAGCATCTGCACTCCATTGCAACTGCAAGCTCGTCCGCACGGCGGAAGGCACTTACAAAAAGCGGCACAAGAATTGGCACCATTGCCTTTATCCTCTTGAGCGGGTTTCCGTGTTCAAAATCCGCCCCACGTGAGGTCTGTGCCTTAATAATTTTATCCGTTTCATCAAGAAGAGTGGGGATAAACCTCAGTGCAATGCTTATCATCATCACAAACACCGAAACGGGTACACCTATTTTTTTAAGAGGTGACAAAAGCACTTCAAGTCCGCCCGTAAGCACCGTCGGCGTTGTTGTAAGTGTCAGAATTGAAGTTCCTATTATGAGAAGAATTATCCTCACCGCCATTTTCGTTGCGAGAAAAACGCCCTCTTTTGTAACGGTAAATATACCCTTTGAAAATAAAACATCTTCCCCCGGTGTCATAAAGAGGTTTAAAAGCGCTGTAAATATGACAAGCACCATAATCGGTTTTAAGCCCCTCAGCATAAACTTTAAGGGAATATTTGAAATCTTTATTATTACAGCAGTAAAAATTATAACAATACCATATGATACTGTGCCCTCAATCATAAAGAGTGCCATCATATAAAAAAGTGTCCACAGTATTTTTGTTCTGGGGTCCATTTTGTGAATGGGCGAATCACAGTCATAATACTGACCGATTGTTATATCCCTTATCATTTCGCCACCCCCAACGCACTGCATATCGCATTTTTTGCATCTTCTACCGTAAATATATTTTCAGGTAGTTTCATTCCGCCATCATTAAGAAGTTTAATTATCCTCGTTACTTCAGGAACTCTCAGTCCGCATTTTTCCAGAAGGTCAGAATTTGTAAAAATCTCTCCGGGGGTAGTGTCCATATAAATACTGCCACGATTAAGCAGAATTATCCTGTCTACATTCTGCGCCAGGTCCTCCATACTGTGCGAAATAAGTATTATGGTGGTGTTCCCCTCTTTTTTTATCTCTCTTAATCGGGCGAGCAGCTTTTCTCTTCCCTGCGGGTCAAGTCCTGCCGCAGGCTCGTCAAGAATAAGTACACCCGGCTCTGTTGCAAGAACACCTGCAATTGCAACACGCCTTTTCTGTCCGCCTGAAAGCTCAAACGGTGATTTTTCAAAAAGCTCCTCCTTAAGGTGGACAAGTGCGGCGCTTTTCCTTACGCACTGGTCAATCTCTGCGTCGGAAAGCCCCTTATTTTTAGGGCCGAATGCAATATCACGGTATACCGTTTCCTCAAAAAGCTGATGCTCGGGATACTGAAAAACTATTCCCACGCACGCCCTTAAAGCACGTGCCGCTGTCTTGTATTCAGTAAACTCTTCCCCCTGAACATTTATACTGCCCTCTGTAGGGCACACAAGTCCCGCAAGTATCTGGGCAAGGGTTGTTTTTCCACTTCCCGTATGACCTGCTATACCGATAAATTCACCTTTATTTATTTTTAAGCTCACATTCTCGAGTGCAACTGCATCTTCACTGCTGTTTGCACTGTATGAATACGAAATGTTTTTAAGCTCTATCATACCATTTTTTCCTTAGCCTTTAATATTTCCTTTGCACATTCTTCGGGTGTAAGTGCGGTATTTTTTATGTCTATTCCCGCTTTTTTAAGAGAGTGTGCGAGTGCACACGACTGCGGCACATCAAGTCCGAGGGAAAGAAGCATTTCTTCCCATGCGAAAACTTCTTCGGGTGTGCCGTCAAGCACTGCCTTACCTCTGTCAAAAACAATTACTCTGTCGGCTAATGCCGCCTCATCCATATAGTGCGTGATAAGAATTATCGTAATATTCTTTTCACGGTTTAATTTCATTATTGTATCGATGACCTCTTTTCTTCCCTTCGGGTCAAGCATCGCCGTCGGTTCATCAAGAATAATGCACCGTGGCTGCATTGCAAGAATTCCTGCAATTGCAACACGCTGTTTTTGCCCGCCTGAAAGAAGATGTGGGGCACGCTTTCTGTAATCATACATATTTACGGCAATGAGAGCATCCTTTACACGTCTGTGCATTTCTTCCCATTCCACCCCAATGTTTTCAAGACCGAACGCAACGTCCTCCTCGACAATGGTAGCCACAATCTGGTTATCGGGATTTTGGAAAACCATACCTGCTGACTTTCTTAGCTCGTATAGCTTTTTTTCGTCCATTGTGTCAATGCCGCATACGCTTATGCTTCCCCCCGACGGAAGAAGAATGGCATTTATATGCTTTGCAAATGTACTCTTACCACTGCCGTTATGCCCGATTATTGCGGTAAAGCTGCCCTCTTCAATATTAAGATTAAGTCCATCTAAAACTACCCTTTCTTTCTCATCACTTGTGTAAGAAAAGAAAAGTTCATTTGCCTCAATTATGCTCATATAGCTATCCCCAAAAAACTATTTCTCCCATCTTCCGGTAGCGCCGCATGGCAGTACCATTGATGATGCTGTTATCTTAAGTCCAATTTCACTCGATTCTATCTTTCCCTCGGGCAGACACATCTGCATAAGGTTTGTAAGTACAGTAGGCGCAAGTCCCGTAGTGTAAGAGTTTATTATGAAAAACAGTGGCTCGTCACTTAAAAGAAGTGCGCATCTTCTTACAAAGGCACAGATTGACTCCTCTATCTTCCATACCTCACCGCCGGGGCCTCTACCGTATGAGGGCGGGTCCATTATGATAGCATCGTAATGGTTTCCACGTCTTATCTCACGCTCAACAAATTTCATACAGTCATCTACAAGATACCTTATAGGTGCATCTTTAAGTCCGCTTGAACGTGCATTCTCCTTTGCCCACTGCACCATACCCTTTGATGCATCAACGTGCGTAACACTGGCACCCGCTTTTGCGCAGGCAACCGTTGCACCGCCCGTATAGGCAAAAAGGTTAAGCACCTTTGCACTGCCCCTTTTTCTGATTTTATCCATCATATAATCCCAGTTAACAGCCTGCTCGGGGAAAAGTCCCGTATGCTTAAAACCCATCGGCTTTATATTAAAGGTCAGATTCTTATAGTTTACTGTCCACTGCTCGGGAATAGTTTTCTTGTACTCCCACTTTCCGCCTCCGCTTGAAGAACGGTGATAGTGTGCGTCTGCCTTTTTCCACATCGGGGCATCAGCCTTTTCGTCCCATATAACCTGAGGGTCGGGTCTGCATAAAATTATATCACCCCACCTTTCAAGCTTTTCGCCGTTTGCAGTGTCTATACACTCATAATCCTTCCATTCATCTGCAATCCACATAAATCTCAATCCTCGTAATCAGTAAAATCATATTTGTCGGAAAATACTATACCTGCAAGCTCAGGGCCGATATGCGAGCCTACAACAGAGCCTATCTTAAAATCAATGAACTTCACATTTTCAAAAGCTTCGGCTATCTCGCCCTTAAGCTCCTGAAGCTGTGAATTGTCAGCAGTGTAAACAAGGATTACTGTTTTTCCTGAAAGGTCAAAACCATCTTCGTCTACATTTTTAACAAGCTTTTTTAATATACGCTTATTACCTCTGAGTTTATCCTTCTGCACAACAATTCCGTCTTTTACGGTAAGCACGGGCTTTATATCAAGCATATTTGCAACTACCAGCGTAGCAGTATTAATTCTGCCGCCTTTTTTAAGATGTGCAAGGTCGCTTACGAGGAAATATGTCTGCATTGTTGTAAATACATCCTCAAGATAAGCCACAATTTCTTCCTTACTCTTTCCGTCATTTAGCATATGTGCTGAATGAATAACGGCAGGGCCGTACATACAGGAAAAACCGTGCGAATCAATTACGATTATTTCTCCGCCACGCTCCTCCATTACCTCACGTGCTGACAAAACGGCATTCTGATACATACCGCTTCCCTTAGAGGAAATTGTAACAACTATCAGCGTGTCGTATCCGTTGTCATATTCCTCGTTAAAAGCATCTGTATATTCAATAGGTGTAACCTGTGCAGTCTTAGGGATAGCACTGCTTTCCTTAAGCTTTGTATAATATTCATCAATCTGCATATCAATTCCCTGACGGTAATATGTTTCCCCGTCAAAAGAGAATGAAATAGGAAGCATTCTTATCCCAAGCTCCTTCGCCTTTTCCCATGAAATATCACTGCCGCTGTCTGTAATTATTTTAATTTTACTCATCTTCAAACTCCTCTCTGTTATCTTCAATATTTTCCTCTTTAACATTACTGTTATCTATTGTAACATTCATTGCCGACATTTCCTGCTGTGCTTTAAACAGCGATGCATAAATTCCGTTTTTCTTCAAAAGCTCTTCGTGGGAACCACTCTCAGCTATTCTTCCCTCTTCGAGAACGAAAAGTCTGTCTGCATTTTTAAGTGTTGAAAGTCTGTGCGCAATGGCAAAAACTGTTTTTCCCTCTGTCGCCCTTGAAAGAGCCTCCTGAATTTTAGCCTCCGTCTGTGTGTCAACAGATGCAGTCGCTTCATCAAGAATAAGTATCGAAGGATCGGTGATAACTGCACGTGCTATTGCTATGCGCTGTTTTTCACCGCCCGAAAGCTTATGCCCCTTTTCCCCGACAAAAGTATTATATCCGTCAGGGAGGTTCATTATGAAATCATGTGCATTTGCTTTCTTTGCCGCAAGAATACATTCTTCCATAGTTGCGTCAGGCTTTGCATACCTGATATTGTCAAGAATGCTTCCGCCAAAGAGATAATTTTCCTGCAAAACCACACCGAGAACATTTTTATAATTACGCTCATCATACTTATTAAGCTCTTTCCCGTCAAGCATAATTTTTCCGTCATCAGGTGTGTAAAGCCTCATAATAAGGTTTATCATAGTGCTCTTTCCTGCACCGCTGTGCCCTACAAGGCCTATCATTTCGCCCTTCTTTACGGATTCGCTTATATTTTTAAGAACCTTACGATAGCTTTTATAGCCAAAGGAAACATTCTGAAAATCAAAATCGCCTGAAATATCAGTGTTTATTTTTTCATCCGAGGTTTCCTCCTCGGTTTCGTCAAGCACTTCAAAAACTCTTTGCGAGCTTACAATTGCCATTGTAAAATGTCTTGGAAGCATACTGAACCATTCAAGCTTACTGTAAAGATAACCTCCGTATGAGGAAAACTGGACAAGCTCTCCCAAGCTCATCTTACCGCCTAAAACAAGACTTCCACCGTATAAAAGCACGAAATAGCCGCCAAAGCTCATTATAAATTTTATTATCGGGAAAATAGTATATACGAATTTTTCATTTTTACAAGTAAGGTCACGAACTGATGCGGCACTTTCACTAAAGCGCTCTATCTCATCATCTTCCCTGCCAAAAACCTTTACAACCTTAATTGCATTTATTACCTCTGTAAGTCTGCTCGTAAGATTATCAAGCTTCCCCCACTGTTTTCTGTAGCGACGCTGAATACTGCGGCGTATTTTCCCAATCATCCACATTGCAGGCGGCATCGGTACAAATATCAGTAGTGCCATACGCACATCAAGGTAAAAGGTTACAATGCCAATTGCAATAAACAGAAACACTTCATTTACTGCCATTATTGCAATATCCTGAATAAAGGCCTGTATTCTTTGCGTATCGTTATTTATACGCTGCATCAAATCGCCTGTTTTTTTCTTTTCAATATAGCTAAGGGGCATTTTCTGCAGTTTTTCGTAAATATGGTTTCTTAAATTCATTACCAGAAGATTGCTTGCCCTTGACGATACAATATCCCGCATTGCCGAAACTATTGCCGTAATCACGCTGAAAAGCAGCATAAGTCCGACAATTATATAAAGCGTTTTAAACGATGCATCCTTTGCACTCAGCACATCATTTATAAGCCACCTTGAAAGCATCGGCGTTGCCACTGTTCCTATAGCTGTAATCCAGAAAAACACTAAAAGCAGTGCGTAAAGTCCCCGACACGGCTTTGAAAGTGCCCACAGCTTTTTTGCGATGCCTTTTTTATCGGCACAATGTGCGCAAACGTGCGTTCCCGGGATATACGGGGCATTGCATTTGGGGCAAAGGGTGGTGTCCCCTTCATCCTCATAGATGGTATTAACCTCTCCCCCTGCTACAAGGTCATTTATAATATCAGCCGCCCGTGTAAAATCCTCTATATGTTTCATCGAAAATCTCAGAAGAAGGTATCTTCCCGTCTTTGTAAAAAGCTCTATCATACCGCCGCCGACACACTCTGCACATACCGCCTTTAAAACGGATGAAAGCTTTTCCACTCTTACCACATTGCCGTTTTCTATAACACACATTGTGGTGCGGCTTAAAAAGAAAATACCGTCCTTGAATTCTCCGTTTTCGCCTATATCAAAAGGAGCTGAAAGCACTATTTCCTCACCGCCAAAAACACGGTTTATAACAGCGCTGTATTCAGTTATATCCGTGCCCTTTGGCATATAATTCATTCCTTTCTCTTTAAAATAGCCTTCCCCTTGAGGTAATTCCCCCGTGTCGGGGGAAATGTCTGCAAAGCAGACAAAAGGGGCCCGTCTCAGGGAGGAAAAGGTGTCAGCGTTAGCTGACGGATGAGGTGTTCTTTCGATACAGTAAATTCTACACCCAGATTTCTATAATCTGCATAGTTTTATCGTCAAGCTTTGATATATCAGGGATGCGGTAACGGTTTCCGTATACGTCTGTCAGCAAAAGCTGACCGCCGCCCAAATTTATTATATTACTGCTCATATCAGTGAGGGTAAATTCCCGCTCTCCTTTATTTGTTGTAACCTTCCACAAAATATGTCCGACCTGCTCTTTTATCTCGTTAACCTTTATAATGTCGGGTACAAAATAACGTCTTTCAAGCTCTGCACGCACAAGGCGAATTGCATCTTCAGGAAAAGCTTTTAAATCTCTTATTATGCCTGTTTCCGTTTCTTTATCAAAACGGTCATAATTTATAACCCTTACACAAAGGTATTCCTCGGCATATTGCAGAGGAAACATTCTTAAAACTGTAACCCTGCCGATATCCTCACCTTTGTATTTTGCCATCAGAAGTCCGCCGTCTGAATTATAAAACGAAATTTCATCGGGCTTTATATAGTTAAGCTTATTTTCCATCCTCAACACCTTCTTCAAAATTGAGTGCATTTAATTGCATATGTGCCATATTTGCATATATGCCGTTTTCTTTATTAAAAAGCTCCTCATGCGTTCCTTCTTCAACAATTCTGCCGTTTTTCACCACAACAAGTCTGTCTGCATTTTTCAGCGTTGAAAATCTGTGTGCAATGGCAATTGTCGTTCTGCCCTTCACAAGAGACTGCATCGCCTGCTGAATTTTCTGCTCCGTCTCGGTATCAAGTGATGACGTCGCCTCGTCAAATATTAAAATTGCGGGGTTCATAAGGATTGCACGGGCAATGCTTATACGCTGTTTTTCACCGCCTGAAAGGTCTGTGCCGCCTTTACCAAGACGTGTGTCATACCCGTCAGGAAGGTTTACGATAAATTCGTGTGCGTGCGCCGCCTTTGCAGCATCTATAATTTCTTCAATACTTGCATCAGGTTTTCCGTACGCAATATTCTGTGCAATACTTCCTGAAAACAAATATGTTTCCTGCAGTACCATTCCTATATTTGAATGAAGGCTTTCATTTGCGATATTTTTTACATTAACGCCGTCAATCAAAACCTCGCCGTCAAATACATCATAAAGACGTGTAATGATATTTGTAATCGTGCTTTTTCCTGCACCGCTGTGTCCGACAAGACCTATCATTTCACCTTTATTCACTTTAAATGACACATTTTTAAGGACACTCTTATTAGGCTCATACGAAAAGCTTACATTTTTAAGCTCAACCTCACCCTGCATTCTTTCAATATGCAGTGCATCAGGACTTTCGGGAACATCGGTTTCTCTGTCAACAACCTCAAAAATTCTCTGTGCGCTGTTCATACAGCTTGTCCACCAGTCAAAGACTTTTACCATAAAGTTTACAGGTCCGTACAAAAGCGAAAGATATCCCGTAAAGCTCATAAGCTCACCAAAGGTAAGCTCTCCCCAAACTACCTGAGCGCCGCCAAGTCCCCATACCACAAGACCGCCAAGTGTCATTATCCAGCTTAAAAGCGGGAACACCTTTGCAGAGGCAACGCCCTCTCTTAATCTGTTTTCATAAAGCTCCCTGCTCGTCCTGAAAAAGCGTTTTACTTCACGTTCTTCCCTACCGAATGCCTTTACCACACGAATACCCATAAAGGTATCGTTTATAACGGTATTCATTGCGGAAGAACGTCGCCACGTGTGCCATTTTAGTTTTTTGAATTTGCGTGCAGATTTCTTTATTATCAGCGCTATAACCGGAACGGGAATAAGTACCGAAATGGAAAGCAGCGGATTTACTATAAAAAGATACAGTCCCACGCAGCATATTGTAAGAGCGTTTATTATAAAATTTGGAAGTCCGTCATTTAAGAAATACTGAATATCAAGAGCGTCTGAATTAACTCTGTTTAAAAGATTTCCCGTACGCTTTGACGTAAAAAAGCTCATCCCAAGCTTTTGCATAGAGGAAAAAACCTCCATCTTTATGTCGTAGATAATCTTTCCCGACATATCTGCACCAATTCTTCCCTGCAGAATACCCATCAGAACAGAAAACGCCGAAATAGCAACAAGTATTCCCACTAAGGGTAAAATCTGTCCGTAATACCTTCCGCCCTTTGTCAGTACCTCGTCATAAAGAAGTGTTCCCGTAATGTAAGGGCGCACCATATTCACGGCAGTCGCAATAATAATTATTGCAATCATACTGATAAGCTGAGGCATATACCTCGGCACGTATGACATCACACGGAAAAACAGCTTTTTTCTGCCCTTGTTTATGTAGGAAAAATCCCCAAAATTGTGTGTATTTATTTCTTCCTCGTTTTCTTTATCACCAACGAGAAGTTTTTTTACAACAGCGATAAACCCCTCCGTCTTTGCAGAAAGAGTAAGTGTGAAATACCCTGCAGGAACTTCTTCACCGTTGCATTTTATTATAATCGCACCTGATGAAACATAATTTTCCGCATAAATATCTTCAATATCTTTATAATCCTTGCGGAAAAACCGTCCCTCGCTGTCTGTAACGCAAAGCGCATCAGAAAGGGCGCAAATCGTGCTTTTTGCATACATTTGCGTGTCTGTCAGGTCACACTCGAGTGCGGCAGCAATATCGTCTTCTTTAATGCCATAAGCTTTTAGTTTATCAAGCACTGATGCATCATTTATATTAAATTCACTGTAGCTCATTTTGTGCCGCCCCCTTTCAGACACACTTCTTTCATTATAGCATACCATTTTTATTATATACTTTTCCGAATGTAAATGCAATATATTTAAGTTAAAAAGTGCTTTTTATATAGCTAAAAAAGAAAAAGCACAGGCGCAGCAAAATGCTGCGCCTGTGACAAACAAATTTTCTCTATTTAATTCGAACAAAGTTGACTTCGTCAACTATATGTTCGCTACGCTCACCTTTTTTAAAGGTAAACTTTGTTGAAATACGCAAAATTGCGCACGCTGCGCGCAATTTGGTACAATTTAAGCATAGTTTGTATGTTTTACAGGCTATGCTTATTTTTGTTATAATAAGAAGGTAATAGTCTACTGACGCTCACGCAATTGAACTTAGGGTTCGAATAGGAAAGTGTCAGCCGCCTTCTTG
>JAZORN010000030.1:0-31070 GCA_045656645.1 Clostridia bacterium
CAAGAAGGCGGCTGACACTTTCCTATTCGAACCCTAAGTTCAATTGCGTGAGCGTCAGTAGACTATTACCTTCTTATTATAACAAAAATAAGCATAGCCTGTAAAACATACAAACTATGCTTAAATTGTACCAAATTGCGTTTTTTATCGCGAGCGACATTTGGTGCATTTGAGTTTAGTAGGGACGCGAAATGGGTGAAGCGGCACGCTTCTTTTCAATAATCCTTTTGAAAAAAGCTCATAACCCCCGTTGCCAGGGGGTGGCGAAAATAGGAAGGTGTCTGCATAAGGTCACCTGAAATATCCTGAACATACATAGAGAGTGTCCCCTGCTCACACTGACGGCGAAGCTTTCCCATGTCAGTAAGGATGGAATCCATATGGTGAATACCCATACGTGATTTAAAATAGTACATATTATTTTGGGGAACAAGAGGTTTTCCAAGAACATTTACATAATCATTTTCTGCGGCAAAGCTATATATGCTTTGCCGCCTTTTTTCGTATTGTGCGCCAAGCTTATTTTTAAATGCATTTAACGCTTCGGGCGAAAAGCCCTGCCCGTCAAAGCTCAGGCAGAGAGAGGGTCTCATGGAATTAATTGCAACGAACTGCGCCTTATTTCCGCCCTTTGAGTGTCCTGATACAGTAATTTGCGCATCTTCTTCCCATCCGCATTTTGCTGCTGTCATAGAAAACCAGTTTAGTGCCTCCACCTGACTGTCCGTGGCAAAATCGTTGTATACCGTTTTGCGCCCCGTCTCCCCAATGCCGTTTTCATAAAATATGTAGGTGTTTTCCTCCGATTTTCCGCTTAATCCTTCGCCATTATCAATCCACTCATCATCCCCCGTTCCCTTAAAAATAACGGATATACTGTTATCGGGCTTTAAAAAACTGCACGCCGTCATAAGGCTTTTTGAAACAGTAAGGCTTTCAATGACGGAGTTTGCAAGATTACTGCTAAAACGCAGTGCGTTTTTCAGAATTCTAAGCCGCCTTTTGTCCCTGTCGCTCCAAAGAAGTCCGCTGTGGTTTTTATAATTTTCCTCAAGCGTATGAACGATGGATTTAAAGGTTTCCTTTGCCTTTGGAACGCTCTTGTGCGCAAGATACATATACACATTATAAACTGCTTCCTCATTGGCTTTTTTCAAAAGCTCTTTATATAAATAATTCATTCAATTCACCTATATATTATATGATATTTTTACGTAAAAGGAGTTGCGTTCTCAAAAATTTTGTGATATTATCAAAATGACGGCATATTTTTGGAAAGGAGAACAGGTATGAAATGTATTGTTAACGGCAAGCTTATTTTAAAAGACAGCATTGCCGAAAATATGGCTATTGTTTTTGGTGATAAAATTGAAAAGATAGCACCGCTTTCTGATATAGACACCTCTGCATATGAAGTAATTGATGCAAAGGGTATGTTTGTATCCCCCGGTCTTGTGGATATGCATATTCACGGATATTTGGGTGCCGATGCATCTGATGCAGATGCAGAGGGAATTAAAAAAATGGCGGAAGGCATTATAAAAAACGGTGTTACTGCGTGGTGCCCCACAACAATGACTGTTTCAAAGGCAGAAATTGAGGCGGCATTTGATGCGGTAAGAGAAGTAAAAAACAGCAATTCCTATTACGGCTCCAGAATTCTGGGCGTAAACAGTGAGGGACCCTTTATAAATGCGAAGAAAAAGGGTGCTCAGGCAGAAGAACATATTTTAAAGCCCGATGCTGATTTTATTGAAAAACATTCTGATTTGGTGAAGCTTTTCACCGTTGCACCCGAGGTTGAGGGCGCAGCAGAGTGTATAGAAAAGGTTTCAAAAAATACCAATGTACTTATTTCTATGGGACATACTGATGCGACTTATGAAGAGGCGGTAGAGGGAATTAAAAAAGGTGTAAGACATACTACCCACCTCTTTAATGCTATGACAGCTCTTTCACACCGCAGCCCCGGTGTTGTTGGTGCGGCACTTGCAGACGGTAATGTAAGCACAGAGCTTATTGCTGATACGTTCCACGTAAACAAGGGCCTTTTCGGTCTTATTGCAAAAATCAAGGGGGATAAGCTTTGCCTTATCACCGACTGTATAAGAGCGGGCGGAATGCCCGACGGCGACTATACATTAGGCGGACAGCCCGTTCATAAAGAGGGGATTAAGTGCCTGATGGACGACGGAACAATTGCAGGCAGCGTATTAAAGCTTAACGAGGCAGTTTATAATCTCTATGAAAACTCTGACCTTGAGCTTTTTGAGGCTGTAAACTGCGCCTCTCTCAATGTTGCAAAGGCACTTGGAGAGGATAAGGAAATCGGCTCCCTTGAAGAGGGTAAGCGTGCCGACATAGTAATTGCCGACGAAAAGTTTAATGTAAAGACAACAATTCTCGGCGGAGAAATAAGATATAAAGGAGAATAATAATGATTGCAAAACTTGAACCTCAGTTTATGCCTATGGTTAAGGTTATAAATGATTATAAAGAAGCAGTAAAAAATGCACCCTCACAGCCCGTTTGTGTTTGTGTAGAGAGAAACGGCGGACTTATGGCTGTGTATAAGCTTGACGTCTATAAGGAAAATACAGGTCACGATGAAGAAAACTATGAAATAGTTGAAAGAATTATTAAGACACTTCTCTGGGCAAAGGGCGGATACAAGGTATATGTTGCAGGCTCAAAATATATTTATGAGCGTATTGCGGCAGATTACTCTATTGGCGGTGCAAGAGAGTTTGACTTTAACTTTATGGCACGTGTATATGAAAAGCCTTTTGAAGTTATCTATGTTGAAAATATAGCAGATGCTCCTAAGGAAAACGATAAGTCATCTCCCGTAGGACGTCATCTTGACGGTTGCCGTATCGGCTTTGACGCAGGCGGAAGTGACCGTAAGGTTTCAGCCGTTGTTGACGGTGAAACAGTTTATTCTGAAGAGGTTGTATGGTTCCCCAAGCTTCAGAGCGACCCGATGTATCATTACGAGGGTATTTTAAATGCAATGAAGACTGCGGCATCACATATGCCCAGAGTTGATGCTATCGGTGTTTCATCAGCAGGTGTATACATTGATAACAAGATAATGGTTGCGTCTCTTTTCTTAAAGGTATCTGACGAAGATTTTGAAAAGCACGTTAAGAATATGTACATTGACGTTGCAAAGGAAATCGGCGATGTACCCGTTGAGGTTGCAAACGACGGTGACGTAACAGCACTTGCAGGTGCAATGAGCCTTGAGGATAACAACGTCCTTGGCGTTGCAATGGGCACAAGTGAGGCGGCAGGTTATGTTGACAAGGACGGAAATATAACAGGCTGGCTTAACGAGCTTGCATTCGTTCCCGTTGACTTTAACAAGGGTGCAATGGTTGACGAGTGGAGCGGCGACTACGGCTGCGGCGTTAAGTATTTCTCTCAGGATGCGGTAATAAAGCTTGCGCCTAAGGCAGGAATTGAACTTGATGAGAGTCTTTCCCCTGCAGAAAAGCTCAAGGTTGTTCAGGGCCTTATGGAAAATGACGACAGCCGTGCGGCAGACATTTATGAAACAATCGGTACATATTTTGGTTACACAATTGCTTACTATTCAATTTTCTATGATATAAAGCACGTTCTTATTATGGGCAGAGTTACAAGCGGTAAGGGTGGCACAATTCTTCTTAATCAGGCGAAGGAAGTTCTTAAGACAGAATTCCCTGAGCTTAATGAGAAGATTACTCTTCATATTCCTGATGAAAAGGCAAGAAGAGTTGGTCAGTCAGTTGCTGCGGCAAGCCTTCCTAAAATTAAATAATGAGGACGTAAAAAACAGCACCGACCGTTTATTGGCGTGAATTAATTTTAAACAAAAGAGAATTCTTAAAAACTATGTTTTTGGTAGAAATCCGCATCTTAGCGGATTTCTATTTTTTTATGCCAATAAACTACGAACAAACTTCGCCTCTCGACGTACCCACGTACGCCTTCGGGTAACCCAAGCTGCGCTTGGCTCAGTTTGTCCGTTCTGCACTATTTTTTTCTGTCCTCTAAAAACAGGCGTCGGGATAAAACCCAACGCCTGTTTTATTAGTAAAAAAAGGGGTAGAAAAGATGCTTTAGAACGGATAACCTGTACCAAGCGAATCCACTGACAGAGATTTTTTGTAAAACAAAAAATCCACCAACATTTCGCATTTCGAACTTCGCATTTCGAATTTGTTATACCGTTGTTTTCTTTTCACATTACCCTTATAGAATTTCGTCATCCTCGCAACGTGCAACACACTTTACAAGACACGCTGTTACAGTTATTATTAAAAAGAAAAATGCCACTAAAAGACCTACAATTATTGCGCCGATACCGCTCGTTGCGGCAAATGTTATCGCAAGAAGAATTACAGATGTTATAATGGCTCCTAAAATTCCCGTTATCAGAATGGAAAGCAGCGGGCATATGCATCTTCTTGTGGTAAACCCACGTGAGAAAGCCGCTACTACAAGAAGTATTGCAAGGTAAGAAACTGCAATACCGAAAACTACCCATAAGAACGCACTGCCTACAGTAATAGTTCCTAAAAATGTGAGGACTGCTGCAACAATTCCAAGAATTATGCTTGCACCAACAGCAAGGAGTGTGCAGCCGCCTCTGCAAGAGCATCCGTAGCTATTCATAGATTAATCACCTCCCGCTATATTCTATGCTGAAAAGCCTCGGGAAGTGAAAAAAGAACTGCGATAAAACATCGCAGTTCTTTTTTAAAATTTGTTGTTTAGCAAACGCCGTAAGCGAGCATAGCCTCCATAACCTTCTTGAAGCCGGCAATGTTAGCACCTGCAACAAGGTCATAACCAAGACCGTATTCTTCTGCTGCATCCATACTAACCTTATGAATGTTTGCCATAATGCCCTTAAGCTTTTCATCAACTTCTTCTGCAGTCCAGCTATAACGCATTGAGTTCTGTGCCATTTCAAGCGCAGATACTGCAACGCCGCCTGCGTTAACAGCCTTTGAAGGTCCTACGATAAGACCGCTGTCCTTGAGAAGTGTAACAGCCTCATTAGTTGTTGGCATATTAGCAACTTCGATATAGTACTTAGTACCGTTTGCAATAATCTTCTTAGCCTCTTCGATACCGATTTCGTTCTGAGTTGCGCAAGGCATACAGATGTCAGCCTTAACACCCCAGGGCTTCTCACCTGCAAAGAACTGGCAACCGAATTTATCAGCATAATCCTGTGCACGGTCACGACCTGAAGCTCTCATTTCAAGCATGAAGTCAATCTTTTCCTGAGTTGTAACACCATCGGGATCATATACATATCCGTCAGGACCTGAGATTGTGATAACCTTACCGCCAAGCTGTGCTACCTTTGCAGCAACACCCCATGCAACGTTACCAAAGCCTGAAATTGCAACTGTCTTGCCCTCGATTGTTTCACCAAAATGCTTGAGAACTTCACAAGCATAGTATGTAGCACCATAACCTGTAGCCTCGGGACGGATTAAAGAGCCGCCGTATGAAAGACCCTTACCTGTGAGAACACCGTTCTCCCAAGTGCCCTTAATTCTCTTATACTGACCGTAAAGGTAACCGATTTCCCTTGCGCCTACACCGATATCACCTGCGGGAACGTCTACGTCAGGACCGATATGACGGTAAAGCTCTGTCATAAAGCTCTGGCAGAATCTCATAATTTCACCGTCTGACTTACCTCTGGGGTCAAAGTCGCTACCGCCCTTACCGCCGCCGATGGGAAGACCTGTAAGGCTGTTTTTAAATGTCTGCTCAAAAGCAAGGAATTTCATAATAGAAAGGTTAACGGAAGGATGGAAACGAAGTCCTCCCTTGAAAGGTCCGATTGCACCGTTGAACTGTACACGGAAACCTCTGTTAACCTGAACTTTACCGTTGTCATCCACCCAGGGAACACGGAAAAGAATCTGTCTTTCAGGCTCTACAAGTCTTTCGAAAAGACCTGATGTTTCAAGCTCGGGACGTTTTTCAACAACGTGCTCAAGGCTTTCAAGAACCTCTGTAACTGTCTGAATAAATTCAGGCTCGTTAGCATCTTTTTTCTTAACATCTTCTAAAATGCCAAGTAAATACTTGTTTTTCATAACAAAACCTCCGATTGTTAAAGTTGGAAAACCTTTTCCATTTTACTATAATAAAGTATTATATCACTGCAAAAAAATGATGTCAACACATTTTATGACAGAAAAGGCAATAATATTACGTTTATTTTATTTCTACTACAGTAACGCCGGCCTCACCCTCACCGTAGCGTCCTGCACGAAATGTACGTGCGTGCGGATGGTGACGGAGCATATCTGTTATTGCACTTCGCAGCGCACCCGTGCCCTTACCGTGAATTATCGTAACACTTTCAAGGTGTGCCATCGCTGCATCGTCAAGGTATTTGTCCGTGAGGAGGAGAGCATCCTCCACCGTTTCACCACGCAAATCAATCTCTGTTTTAATGGATGAAAAAGCACGGCTTTCCCCTGAAATGTAGCTTTGCGCACTCTTTTTCTTCTTTTCCTCTTTTGCGGGGGCAAGGGAATTTATATTTGTTTTTATCTTGAGTATTCCTACCTGAACGCTGAGGTCGCCCTTTTTATCGGGAAGTGTAAGGACATTTCCCACCTGCCCCATTGTTGTGACCTCGACTGCTTGCCCGAGCCTGATTTTCGAAGCATCAAGCTTTTCTGACGATTTTGATTTAAAAACGTCTTCTGAAAGCTTATCTGCCATTTTATCAGCACCACGGCGCAGCTTATGACGGCTTTCCTCGATTTCACGTCTGTTTGCCGATGCTGACTCGTCAAGCAGCTTCTGCATTTTCTTTACAATTGCATCAGCCTCGCTCTTTGCCTGCTCGTAAATCTTTTTTGCATCACGGCGTGCGTCAGCAAGGATTTTTTCTTTCTGACTTTGTATTCGCTGATGCTCTTTTTGTGTTTCTTTTTTCTGTGCAAGGGATTGTGCGCGTTCCTCACTTGCGGCAGTGAGCGCCTCCTGCGCTTTTGCCCGGTGTTCCTCAAGAGAGGTTATAACATCCTCAAAACGTGTGTTTTCACTGTCTATATGCGTCTGTGCATGCTCAATTATTTCTTCCTCAAGACCAAGTCTGCGGCTTATGGCAAAGGCGTTACTTTTGCCGGGAACACCGATGAGAAGACGGTATGTCGGGCGAAGGCTCGCCACATCAAATTCGCAGGCGGCATTTTCAACTCTGTCTGTTGAAAGTGCATAAAGCTTAATTTCACTGTAATGTGTTGTTGCAGCAACCTTTGCACCAAGAGATTTTGCCCTTTCCAGAATTGCAATAGCAAGGGCGGCACCCTCCGTAGGGTCAGTTCCCGAACAAAGCTCATCAAAAAGAATGAGGGTTTTATAATCCGCTTTCTGAAGTATTTTTATGATGTTTGTCATATGTGCGGAAAAGGTACTGAGTGACTGCTCAATGGACTGTTCATCACCTATATCGGCAAAAACATTTTCAAACACAGAAAGCTCACTGCCCTCTGCTGCAGGAATGCAAAGTCCCGATTGTGCCATAAGAGTAAAAAGCCCCAAAGTTTTAAGTGACACTGTTTTTCCGCCCGTATTGGGGCCCGTGATTACAAGTGTATCAAAATCCTTGCCCAGATATATGTCGGTGGGAACAACCTTTTTCGCATCTATCAGCGGATGGCGTCCTCTTTTGATATTTATAATTCCGTCGGAATTAAGAAGCGGAACGCTTGCATCCATTTTTCGTGCAAGCTTTCCTTTGGCAAAGGCAAAATCTATTTCAATAATAACCTTGTAATCCTCTATTATCTGTGCTGAAAATTCTGCCACTTTTTTTGAAAGGTCTGCTAAAATACGTTCAATTTCATCTTTTTCTTCGCTTAGCAGTGTGCGAAGGCGGTTATTTATCTCAACCGCCGCCATTGGCTCAATGAAAAGCGTAGCCCCGCTTGCAGAGCTGTCGTGCACGACACCTGAAACCTCTCCCCTGTGCTCACTCTTAACGGGGATAACATATCTGTCACCACGCATAGTCACAATAGGCTCCTGCAGAAGAGATGAATACTTTGGCGAGTGTATCATTTCGTTTAAAACTTCACGCACTTTTGAGTTGAGTGAACGCATTTTGCGCCTTATTGCAAGAAGCTCCCCTGATGCATCGTCAGCCATTTCCTCATCACTTATGATTGCACCCAAAATAGTTGTTTCAAGCTTTTTGTTTTCAGATAATGCTGAAAAGAGGGAGAAAAGGCAGGGATAATTTTCCTGAAAGTTATCTTCGTCGGCATACGAAAGAAGCCCACGTGTCATCCTGAGCACGTGCGCAACCCCCAAAAGGTCACCCATAGATAAAATGCCGTCTGCCTCGGCACGTTTAGCCGCGCCCGTTATATTACGGACAGCACTTATCGGCGGTGCACCTTTTTTAATAAGGAGCATCTGCGCCTCCTCAGTTTTGGCAAGAAGGTTTCGTGCCTCATAAATATTGTCCACCGGCAACAATGCGCCGCAGCGTTCACACGCTTCGGCGCATATAGCCAGTTCACTCAGCATTTCTCTTACAGTATTAAATTCGAGAACTCTTAGTGTTCTGTTTTCCATTAATTATTCACCACTTAAAGTTTTATATGCTCAGGAAGACCGTTAACCGTAAGCTGTGAAACCTCACCCTCTATAAGAGGACGTACATACTTTATAAATTCCTCAGTCACGTGGTCACCGTTTTCATTTATCATACTAAGGGGAACAGATTTTGCAAGATTTGCAACCTCACGCACATCTGCCGTATCTGTTACGCAGATATACGGATCGTCTGATATTCTTTTAAGGAGAGCCATTTTGCCGCTCTGTCCCTCAGAAGCAGCCTTTACTGCATATTCGCCCACTGCGGCAGACTCCGTTAAGTCGGTAAGCGATGCTATGTGAGAAGCGCAACGCTGAAGTGTTGAAAGCTCTACCGCACGTGTTTTTATGCCTAAATCGTTTTTAAGCATTGTTGCAATTGTCTGTGCCGTTCCTGTAAGCATAGTATGACCGAATGTATCAGTACCCTTACTGCTTCCAAGCTCACACACATATTTTCCGTCAGCCGTTTTTACACCCTCTGATACGGTAATAACGATTGACTTTTGTGTTTTAATAATTTCTGCTATACGGCCTTTAACATATTCATAGTCAAAGGGAACCTCGGGGAGAAGCACCATTGCAGGTCCTTCGCAGTCATCACCCTTTGAAAGGGCACTCGCCCCTGTGAGCCAGCCTGCATCTCGTCCCATTATTTCAACGATAGTTACACTTTCCATCTCATAAACAAGACCGTCACGAACAAGCTCCTTTGTAACAGTTGCCACAAATTTTGCCGCACTGCCAAAGCCGGGTGTATGGTCTGTAATAACAAGGTCATTGTCAATTGTCTTGGGAACGCCGATAAAACGAACGTCACTGCCGTTAAAGGTTGCATATTCGCTGAGCTTTTTTACAGTGTCCATAGAATCGTTTCCGCCGATGTAGAAAAATCCCTTTATATTGTATTTCTCAAAAATGGAGAAAAGCTTTTCGTATGCTTCGTTTCCTTTTACAGGCTCGGGAAGCTTAAAACGGCAGGAGCCTAAGTATGAAGAAGGTGTTCTCTTTAAAAGCTCAACATCACGGTCTAACTTTATGTAGTCTGAAAGCTCAATTATTCTTTCATCCAAAAGTCCCTCAACACCGTTTCTCATTCCGTATATTTTTCCGTCGCAAAACTTCTTTCCGCCACAAAATACACCTGCAAGTGAAGAGTTAATTGCCGCTGTCGGACCGCCCGACTGACCAATAATAATGTTTCCGTTAATTTTCACGATTATTCCTCCAAATCTATCCTACAAAAATACGTTTATATTTTAATATATTTAAGCTGTGGTGTCAATGAGTAAAAAAGAAATTATAAATCAACACCTAGGAATTTTTTTGCTAAAACTCCTACGAAAAATGACATAATGGCAACGCCTATGCTGATAAGTGACATTTCTAAAAATCTCGGCTTAAAACGTTCCCCTTTTGCCACAGATATGTAATAGGTAAATCCTGCAATAATTAAGATAACAAAGGCAATCATCAGGAAAAGTGCACTCATATAATTACTGTTATCCATCAGAAGATACGGAATAATCAAAAGCGCAACAGTTATAAGGTAAGCCGTACCCGTATAACAGCAGGATTTAAAAGCGTCAGTTCTGCCCTCATTCCTTGCGGCAAGAAATTCACTTGATGCCATAGAAAAGGTTGCTGAAATTCCCATAATAAGCCCTGAAAGAGCGATAAGGCGTGTATTTTGCATTGCAAAGGTAAAACCTGCAAGTGAGCCTGTAAGTTCTACCAAAGCATCGTTCATTCCCAGAACCATGCTGCCTACATACTGAAGCCGTTCCTCATCAAGAAGCTCTAAAAGTGCTGCTTCGTGCTCCTCCTCCTGCGCCCTGATATGTACGCTTTCCTCTACTTCCTCTGAAAGGAGTGCGTATTCGCTCTGTGCACCCTCTTCGCCGTTTTCCATAAGCTTAACGGCAAAGGTGAAGCCTAAAATACGTGCAAGAAGCTTGTACTTAAAAATTTTCGCTTTCTGCGGCTTAAGATTAAGATTCGTGTATTTTTTCCATATTTCGTAATGCGCCTTTTCCTCCGAGGAAAGACGAAGAAGTGTTTCTTTATTCTTCTCCCCTTTGGCAAATTTAGCAATTTCTGCGTAAATTACGCTTTCGGTAAGCTCGTTTTGCTGCATCTTTTTAATGATTTTCATAGCAGCCTCAGAAACTGTGCCTGTCATAATAATTCCCCCAATTTAAAACAAAATTTTCCATAAAAGGATTATATCACATAAAATGTAATGTGGCAATATGTTAGTGAAATATCTCACGGCATTTTGCTAATCTGCAGAATTTATTTCGTTGAAAAAAGCACTTGCAAACGCAAGTGCTTTACTCGGTTACAATAGCAGTCACTCCGTTAAGATAAAACATTATAACAAGCTTTCTATTTTTTCTTAAGTTTTATATTAGGTAATTTATATTCTTTTTATTTATATTTACTTATCGCATCTGCAGAATAGCCATATATTGTTCCCAGTGTTATTCCTGTACTTCTTTCAGCAATTAAAATATCCTGTTGATTATATATCCTGTAAGAATTCCAATCATAAAAGTACTTCCATAAAACATATATGTTCCCCCCGTTAATAGTTGTTACATATCCAACAGGAGTATATGCCTTTCCACTTAACCATACCTTTTGACCAACATAAAACGATTTGGCTATCTTTTCTAACTCGTTTATTCTTTCGAGTTCACTTTTATAATACCAACCAACACTCCGCTGTTTTTCCACCTCATTAGGAGAAAACACCTTGCTACGTCCATCACGAGTGTACAAGGTTACAGGTGCTGTTTTATACCACCCTACTGTACACTGTGCTTCAACATCCTTAGGTAAAAAATATTGTTGTCTACCATCCAACGCATAAAGAATAACAGGTTTTTCTTTATACCATCCAACTGTGCATTGAGCCTCTACTTGTTCATCGTAAAAAACTTGTTGTCTGCCATCAAGCGCATATAGAGTTGTTACGGGTCTTTCGTACCAACCAAGATTTAAGTATGTTTGCTTTAAAAAATCAGGTATAGTAAGCGTCCGTCCGTCACCAGCATACAATGTAACTTTTTCATCTGCGCGGAATTCATCAATTGTTTTATAGCCAGATATTTTTGCGTAATACAATGCGGTTCCTTCTACATCTAATTCTTGTTCCGTACCATCATACGGTCCAATTCCTTCATACTTCTCTCGGTACACTTTTTCAGCATTTGCCTGAAATGTGCAGAATAATAAGTTCGCTGCTAAAATAATCAAAAATATGATTTTCTTTTTTTTCATAAAATGAGCTCCTTTCTATATTAAGCCGTACCATAAATGGTATAATTTTGACATTCTGTAAATGTCATATTTTATTTGATTATACCATATAATCTTCTTATTGACAAGCACCAAATGTCAAAAAAGGGAGAAATTTTATGTTTATCAACAAAAACGTGAATGGATTAAATAATATTTGCGGTAAAAAAATTGCAGAATTGAGAAAGGATATGAAAATTTCTCAGAGAATTTTAGCTGATAGATTGCAATTATCTGGACTTGATGTCGACAAAAATGCTATTCAAAGAATTGAATGCGGTAAAAGATTTGTGACAGATATAGAGCTTTTAGCCTTTGCAAAAATTTTTGATATAACTGTGGATGAATTGTTAAAATAATAATTGGATAGTTTAGGGGAAGGGGAACTATCTTTTATTATTATATCCATTGAACTAACGACCTTTTGTTGGTATCCGACATCTGCCCTCTTGCTGTGGTTCGATCACGACTTGACTTAGTTAACAACTTGCCATGCGTCTGTTACTCTGCATTAGCTTTGCACGAACCTAAATAGAAAGTAGCATAAAGAAAAAGAGATGATTGACATATGGGTGCCACTGATTTTTCGCCACCTTAAATATAGCATTTATTCTACGACAAAATATAAAAAGCGGAACAAGTCACGCTTGTTCCGCTTTTTATATTTTGTCTATTCAATGTGATCTCGTATATATTTGGTAAAGCTTGCAACATCAATATGACAATCATTTTTGCATTTATTGCACACAAAATCACAATTAGTGTTTTTTCTTCTGTAGAAAATATAAAAATAATTGTCCCTTGTTTCTTTGAGTTGAAAAAGTGATGTTACATCTCTTAAGTAATTTACTTTGTTAAATTCAGGAAAATAAATCAAAATTTCTTCAAGAGCTTTTTTTGTAAATCCGCTTCTAAAGATGTCAGCCATTATTATAACAAAATCAAACTCTATATTATTCTTATTAGCATATTCCTTAAGAATATAAAACCACTTTAGATTTCCTTCAATTCCCTCAATATTTTCGTTTTTAATATTCTCTTCAATTTCATTACTATCTTGTAACTGTTTCATTCGATTTTCAAAAAAAGTTAGCGTATCATCATTTATAACCGGCAATTCACATTGAGAATCTTCAATAAATTTAACTAGTGCGTCCATGTCCAGTTCTAATTTATCAAGTAATTCTTCTCCTAAAGTTCTTCTGAATAAAGACTGATACTCTGCTTCCGATTTCCAAATAGGATGCCTACGAATATTCCTAGCATAGAATTCTTTTATTAAATCATCAGAAATGTCGTTTTTACTTATAGTTGTAATATCATCATCTGAAAGCAAACATACCTTCTTGCTTGAATCAGAAAAGCTTATGCCATCCTCTGTTAATGCATCATAACAAAACAGATGCCTACCATCTTCCTCATATTCATTATTAATCCTCTTTATTGCATGCTGAACAAGAAATATTTCATAAAGAACAGACGGATGATTTTGTATCCACTTCTTTTCCGCATCTCTTGCATATACAACATTCTCAATTACGCTAAGTGCGTTTTTATGGTACATAAGCTGGAATTTATCATCACTAGAGATCATGATACTATTTAATAATCTCTTGTAATCAATGATGACATTATCATATCCTGTAACGTAAGAATCACGTATCAAATAATCTAACTTATCCACATCTATAATATCTGAATTAAGCATTGAAATAAAACAGTTTTTTATTTTTTCTTCCGACGTATCTCCGTCGTATGTATATCCAGTAATACATCGCGCAAAAAAGTCAAAATTATCCTGCTTTATAACCTCCCCAAAATTATTGATTGCAACAATAACACTCATAATTTCGTGAGGATTGGCAACTTTTTTATCAGCTAATCTTGAGTCAACAGTCTTTGAATAGGCCTCGTCTTTTACTGCTGATTTAAGTTCGCTATATAAGTCACCATATGTCAAATAAAAATTTTCCCCAGAATGAGAAAAAGGCGAATGCCCTACATCATGTAACAAACAAGCCAATTCAAATGTTTTTGAAATTGTTTGTTTTGATTCACTCTCAAGGATAGAACTAGATATTGAATGACAAAGTTTTGATGAAACTATTTGACCCAAATGATAAACCCCAATAGAATGAATAAAGCGATTGTGTAATGCAGCTGAATATAATGGGGCATAGCTTGTTTGCCTAATGTTTCGCAATCTTTGAAAAACATTAGTATCAATAACCTTTGAAACTATATCAAGTTCAATTTCTACATAACCATATATGGGATCTTTAAAATGCTTTTTGTTCATGAATTACGCTCCCAATACTTCGATCGACTCCCTACATGTATAAGCGAACAGCATATCAATAGATAAATATGATCTGTATTTCTTTATAACATCTTCAACTGTTACTGAATCTTTAAGTTTTATATACTGTTTCTGTTCTCTAATAAAAGTTTCAAAATAGTTGGAGTAATTTCTTTCAAGAGCGTTTGTTATGTCTTTGGAATAAATCAAGGTAGCCTTTTCTCCCTTTTGATTCAATATTTCTACAACTTTTGATCCATATTTTGTTAATTCTTCAAAACTAACAAAATTAATTCCTTTTCTTTTAAACAATAAAATCAATGCATTTGCGGCTAAATCCTCTATCCCAATAAAGACACTCATTTTAAATTCTCCTTTTTATCAAAATTCATAAAACCCAAAACATCATATATTATTATACTATAGACGACTACAGATTGCAATATCTGTACACAATTTTTTATAATATATCTTATTTATTCCCTCGATCCTCTGAATCTACTCATGATTCTCATACTCCAACTTTTAAAAATTTTTAATATAAAATTCTTTATTATTCGTTTGTTTTAGAATTTCCTCAAAATTTCATTCTCTTTTTAAAGTTTTGAAATTTCTTTTGGATAACTTGGGGATTCGGGAACAGTTTGGACGGGGCACTTTCTGTTTGGACAATTGTGACAATCGGACAATCGGGGACGTACATTTTTTGTCAACTTTTTGTTTTTCTCGAACCAACGAGATAGCAAAGACTCCGTTACTTTTGTTTAAATTACTGCTATCTGCAGTCGACACCTTGTAGCATCACAGTTTGTGCGTGGCGAATAAATCGCCATCTGCAAACTGTGGCTACTGCGTTTCTTAGCAGTGCTCTTCATCTTCCACCGGAAGCGAGCACTGCTAAGACTACCAACTTCGCCACGCTCAGTCGATAGAGCACGCGGCTGTTAACCATTGCAGTTTGCTGCACGACCTAAAAGAAAAGCACAAAGTAAAGGAGAGTACCTTTGGTACTCTCCTTTACTTTGTGGCTCCCCCTGTTGGACTCGAACCAACGACAACGCGGTTAACAGCCGCGTGCTCTACCGACTGAGCTAAGGAGGAATATTTAATTTTTAAAATAACAGTTGTCGTGGGGTCGAACCAACGACCGGTCCAAAATATAGTCGCACTGCTTCGCTACCGTTCGCATTACTCCTTATTTTCTCCGAACTCGCCCTCCTTTCATCTGCCACAGGCAGCAGTCAGGCTCGTTCCAGTTAACAGCCCACGTAGCACACCAACTGAGCTAAGGAGGAATATTAACTTCTACGTTATTATACTGCACAAAAATAAAAAATGCAACCACTTTTTAGAAAAATAATGAAGAAATTAAAAAAAAATTCATAAAATAAATAATGTTTGTATGTATTTAAGTTTTATGATATAATAGAAAAAAAGAAATTTTGAGGACTATTTTGAAGCGGAGGAAGCATTATGAATAACGAATTTGAAAACAGCAGTATTATAGAGGGTGAAATCATAAACGAGGAAGAAAAAGATACGGAAAATATTCCGGAGGAGGAAACAGTGCAGGAGGAAAAGGCAGAGAATATGCCCGAATTTACGCTGACACGCAAGGAAAAGAAAAAGGCGGGCAAGTGGGCAAGGGTAATTGCTCTTTCCCTCGTTGCGGGAATTGTGTTCGGCACTGCCTTTGGTTTTTCAAGCAGTATTTCCACAAAGATAGGAATGTCCAAAATCTCCATAGGCTCTACAAATGTAGCGCTTAACAAGGCAGAAAATACTACATCAGGACAGATTTCAAGTGTTACGGCAATTGCTGATGAATGTATGGGCGCAATTGTTGCAATTACTAACCGCAGTGTTTCCGATGTTATGACGTTTTTTGGCAAATATTCGCAGGAGAGCACAAGCTCGGGCAGCGGTATAATAATAGGCAAAAACGATACGGAGCTTCTTATCGTTACAAACTACCACGTTGTAGCAAATTCAAAGGAGCTTAGTGTTGTATTCAGCCCCGTTGAAAGTAAGCTTGAAATGCAGGCACAAGAGGGCGGGGCAAATTCTCAAAGCTCAATTCTTGAAAGTGAGGATATTCCCACTGCTATTGTAAAGGGATATGATTCAGACAAGGATTTAGCAGTAATTGCAGTTGCACTTAAAGATATTCCTGCAGATGTTCTCTCTCAGATTAAGGTTGCGACAATCGGTGATTCCAGCGCATTAAAGCCCGGTGACCAGGTAGTTGCAATCGGTAACGCACTTGGCTACGGTCAGTCTGTTACAACGGGAATAATCAGTGCTGTTAACAGAAAAATTACAATGGAAAGCGCAGACGGCTCTTCCCTTGTAACAAATTCCTTTATTCAGACAGATGCGGCAATAAATCAGGGAAACAGTGGCGGTGCGCTTCTTGATATGCAGGGTAATGTAATCGGTATTAATTCCGTAAAAATTGCCACAACGGGCGTTGAGGGAATGGGATATGCCATCCCGATTTCAGATGTCGGCAGTATAATTGATGAACTGATGCTCAGACGCACACGCAGCGTGGTTGATGAGGAAAAGCAGGGCTTTTTGGGAATAACGGGTGCAGACGTTTCCTCGTCAATGTCACAGACCTTTGGTATCCCTGTTGGTGTATTTGTAGAGTCTGTTATGGAGAACCTTGGTGCACAGAAGGCAGGAATTAAAAAAGGCTATGTAATAACAAAGTTTGACGGATACACAATTACAACAATTGCTCAACTCCAGGAAAGATTAAGATATTATAAGGCAGGCGAAAAGGTTGAGGTTACTGTTAAAATCCCCGGTGGAGAGTCGGGATATGAGGAAAAGGTGTTAAAGGTAACACTCAGTAACAAAAGTGAGAACACCAAGGAAGCCGAATAATTTTCTTTTGACTAATTTAAAAATTTTTGTTGACAAGATAAAGGTAATTGTGCTAATATGAGCGTAAGAAATTTTTGAAGGAGAAAAGACATGAGCTTATTTGTATTTGCAGCTGCATATTTTTACTTTTACTTTATTTTGTCTGAAAGTAAAAGTGATTTGTGCTGCGAATAATAAGAAAATGTTTGAATTTTCGGTCCTGCAGTGACAATCACTGCAGGACCTATTTTTTTATTTATCGAGGAGTGCTAAAAATGATAGTAGTAGTTAATAACAATGCGGCAAAGGAACAGTTTGAAAACCTCGTAAACTGGATAGAGGGGCAAAATGTACGGGTACACATTTCCACGGGTGAATTTCAGACGGTACTCGGACTTATCGGCGATACGAGCAGAATTGATACAGAGCTTTTAGAAGGTCTTGATATAGTTTCTCAGGTTACACGTGTGACGGAGCCTTTTAAAAATGCCAACAGAAAATTTCATCCCGAAAACACCTACGTTGAGGCGGGCGGTGTGAAACTGGGCGACGGACATTTTGGCATAATTGCAGGCCCCTGCTCAATTGAAAGCGAGGAGCAGATAATAGAGGTTGCAAAGGCGGTAAAGGCAGCAGGTGCAGACTTTTTAAGGGGCGGTGCATTTAAACCGAGAACATCACCGTATGATTTCCAGGGACTTCGTGCAGACGGACTTAAGCTTCTTTTGGAAGCAAAAAAGGAAACAGGTCTTCCCATTGTAACGGAGATTATGAGTGCAGAGCATATTCCTCTTTTTGAGGATGTTGATATTATTCAGGTCGGGGCAAGAAATATGCAGAACTTCGAAATGCTTAAGGAATTGGGCAAAACGAAAAAGCCTATCCTTATAAAAAGAGGACTTGCAAATACTCTTAAAGAGCTTTTGATGAGTGCCGAATATATTATGAGCGAGGGTAATGAAAACATAATCCTCTGCGAAAGAGGTATAAGAACTTATGAAACGGCAACGAGAAATACGCTTGATATTTCTGCTGTGCCTGCACTTCACGAGCTTTCGCATCTGCCCGTTATTGTTGATCCGAGCCACGCCTGCGGTATTTCAAGGCTTGTAAAGCCCCTTGCCCTCAGTGCGGCGGCAGCAGGTGCAGACGGAATTATGATAGAGGTGCATAATAACCCTCAGCGCGCGCTTTGCGACGGTGCGCAGTCACTTACACCCGAGCAGTTTGCCGATACTGCAAAGGCAGTAAAAAGAGTTCTTGAAGCGATAAAGGAGTAATTAAAAATGAAAATAGCAGTAGCGGGACTGGGACTTATCGGAGGCTCGCTGGCAAAGGCGTTTGGTGAACTTGCTGATATAAAGGTGCTTGGATACGACATTGATAATACAACCATTATGCGTGCAAAGCTCGTAGACGCAATTGGCGGTGTTCTGGATGAGGAAAATATAAAGGAGTGTGACTACATCTTTATTGCTCTTTATCCCAAGGCAACGAAAGAGTTCCTTGAAAAATTTGCCCCATACATCAGCAAAAATACTGTTGTTGTTGACTGTGCAGGAACGAAACGCTCCGTTTGCGAATACGGGTTTAAAATTGCAAAGGAAAACGGATTTTGCTTTATAGGCGGTCACCCGATGGCAGGAACACAGTTTTCGGGGTTTAAGTATTCACGTGCATCCCTTTTTGATAAAGCATCAATGATTTTAGTCCCTGACAAGAACGAAAAGCTTGAAATACTTCAAGAGGTTAAAGAGCTTCTTGTAAAGGCAGGGTTTAAAAGTGTGACAATAACAAGTGCCGAGGAACACGACAGAATAATTGCATATACATCACAGCTTGCACATGTTGTGTCAAATGCATATGTAAAAAGTCCCAATGCACGTGTGCATAAGGGATTTTCAGCGGGAAGCTACCGTGACCTTACAAGGGTGGCAAGGCTTAACAGTGATATGTGGGCAGAGCTTTTTCTTGATAACAGTGAAAATATCGCTTTTGAAATTGACACAATAATTGACGAGCTTTCAAAATACAGTAAAGCGATAAAGGAAAACGACAGAGAAACACTTACAAAGCTTCTTGACGAAGGAACTATTATAAAGGAAAGTATTGGTTGATATGAAAAGAATCAGAGTTAACGCATCAAAGGAATATGATGTTTTAATAAATCGGGGTGCTATAGATAATATCGGTGCTTTTACGCAAGAGGCGGGTCTTTCTGGCAGGGCATGTATCATCAGTGACAGTAATGTTGCACCAATTTATATGGAGAGGGTGAAAGCTTCTCTTTTAAAAGAGGGGTTTTCTGTCTCGCAGTATGTGTTTCAGGCAGGGGAAACGTCAAAAAATGCACAGACCTTTATTGATATACTTAACTTTCTGGCAAAAGAGCATTTTACAAGGAACGACACCCTCTTTGCACTTGGCGGCGGAGTGACGGGTGATTTGACGGGCTTTTGTGCCGCTACATATATGCGTGGAATAAACTTTGTTCAGATTCCGACCTCTCTTTTAGCGGCTGTGGATTCCTCCGTTGGCGGTAAAACGGCAATAGACCTTGAGTACGGAAAAAATCTGGCGGGCGCATTTTATCAGCCAAGACTGGTAGTTTTTGACCCTGATGTGCTTGAAACTTTGCCCCCTCTGTTTTTTGCTGACGGTATGGCTGAGGTCATAAAATATGCAATGATACGCAGTCGGGGAATAGATGAATTAATCCTTGATGACACAGAAAAGAATATTGAGGAAATCATATCAAGATGTATTGAAATAAAAAGTGAAATTGTGTGCGAGGATGAGTTTGAGGGCGGCATAAGGCGAATTCTCAACTTTGGTCATACGGCAGGGCATGCAATCGAAAAGGCGGCAGATTTCACCCTTTCACACGGAAACTGTGTTGCTATAGGTATGTATATTGTAACAAAGGCATGGGAAAAGAGAGGACTTTGCAGGAAAGGCACTTGCGATATGCTTTTAAAGATGCTTGAAAAATTTTCCTTGCCGATATCGTGTGATTTTTCACCGACAGAGCTTGCAAAGACGGCACGAGCCGATAAAAAAGCGGAGGCAGAGGCAATTAACCTTGTAGTACCGCTTTCTTTAGGGGAATGTGATGTTACAAAGGTAAGTATGAACGAGCTTCTTGATATTTTTACAGAGGGAATGGAGTAAATGGTATGAAGGTTACACTTATACCGTCTGTTTTAAACGGAACAGTCAGTGCACCACCGTCAAAATCGTGTATGCACAGAGCACTTATCTGCGCCGCAGTAAGTGAAAAAGAAACAAAAATAATATGTGATACGTTTTCTATGGATATAAAGGCAACCATTTCGTGCCTCCGTGCACTTGGTGCAAAATTCAAATATGGTGACGGCTATGTTACGGTGTTTCCCATAGACAAAAACCATAAAAACGAGACGCAGTGTATTCTTGACTGCGGGGAGAGTGGCTCAACACTTCGGTTTATGGTGCCGTTTGCGGCATCGCTCGGAAAAAGCTGTAAGTTTATCGGTGCAGAAAGGCTCGGGCAAAGACCTCTTAAACCTCTGCTCTCTGCACTGAAAAATAACGGAATTAAAATAAAACATCCTGCAGATGCCTTTCTTCCTTTAGAGATAAGCGGTGAGCTAAGTGGTAATGAATTTGAAATTCCGGGTGATATAAGCTCCCAGTTTATTACGGGACTGCTATTTGCAATCGGTAATATGGGCGGCGGAAAGATAAAAACAACATCTGCTCTTAAAAGTGCGCCATACATAGATATAACGGCAGATATTCAAAAACAGTTTGGTCTGTCTGTAGAAAAGACTGATTACGGGTATACGGTGGAAAAAGGTGCTTGCTATACTTCCCCCGAAGAAATAAAGATAGAGGGCGATTATTCAAATGCTGCATTCTGGCTTGTCCTTGGTGCGGTGGGAAGCGGTGAAAAAATATCCTGCACCAATCTGCGCCCCGATACTCTGCAGGGCGATAGTGCCATTGTCGAAATTCTGCGCAAAATGGGCGCAAAAATTACCGTAGAGGAAGATTGTGTTACGGTATATAAATCGTCACTTCGGGCGATAGAGGCGGATTGTGCTGATATTCCCGACATTGTACCCATTATATGCGTTGCGGCAACTGCCGCAGAGGGAACAACGGTATTAAGAAATATTGAGAGACTGCGTGAAAAAGAAAGTGACCGTGTTAAGACAACTATGGATATGCTCTTATCACTTGGTGCAGATATACGGGCTGATGAAAATTCGATAATTATTTCAAAATCCCATCTTCACGGAGGAAAGGTTACAAGTGCGAATGACCACCGCATTGCAATGTGCAGTGCAGTTGCATCAGCTATCTGCACAGAAAATGTGGAGCTTGACATTGCGCAGGCGGTATCAAAATCATATCCTGATTTTTATGAACAATTTAAAATGCTGGGAGGAAAAGTAATATGAGCTTTTCATTCGGTAATAAAATTAAAATAACGATGTTCGGGCAGTCACATTCAGAAAAAATGGGTGTTATAATTGACGGTCTGCCGTCAGGCTTTAAGGTGGACGAGGAAAAGCTTGCGTCCTTTATGGCAAGGCGGGCACCCGGGAATGACGAATTTTCCACCCCGAGAAAAGAGGCAGACAAGGTTATTTTTACCGCAGGGCTACTAGATGGGAAAACGTGCGGTGCCCCTGTTTGTGCCATAATAGAAAACACCAACACACGTTCAAAGGATTATGAAAACCTGCGTGACGTACCACGTCCCGGGCACGCTGACTTTGCGGCGTGGGCAAAGTTTGGTGACGAGCGTGATGTTTCAGGCGGAGGACAGTTTTCGGGCAGACTTACGGCACTGTTTTGTATTGTCGGCGGAATTCTTATGCAGTTATATGAAGAAAAGGGAATATATATCGGTGCACACATTGCATCAGTAGGGGAAATTAAGGATGATGCCTTTGACAGTGTAAATGTCACGAAGGATGATTTTGTGGGTGGCAAAGATTTTCCCGTGATTAATGAAAGCAAGGGCGAACTTATGAAAGAGCACATCAGAAAAGCACGCGCAGACGGTGACAGTGTTGGCGGAGTTGTGGAATGTGCCATTGTAGGGATAAAGAGCGGCCTTGGCGATACACTATTTGGCGGAACAGAGGGAAGAATTTCATCCGCTATATTTGCAATTCCTGCCGTTAAGGGGATTGAGTTCGGACGTGGCTTTGAAAGCACACTTCTTTATGGAAGTGAGAACAATGATGCCTTTACGGTGAAAAACGGGCAGATTGTGACAAAGACAAACAATCACGGCGGAATTTTAGGGGGTATTTCCTCAGGAATGCCGATAATATTCCGTGCGGCGTTTAAGCCAACGCCATCAATTTCAAAGCCGCAGCAAAGTGTATCTCTTTCAAAAAAAGAGGAAACAGTTCTTGAGATAAAAGGGCGTCACGACCCGTGTATAGTAAAGCGTGCCACTGTATGTATTGAGGCCGCAGCGGCAATTGCAATAGCAGATTTAATTTTGTAAAGGAGACTTTAATATGGACCTTTTGGAATGCAGAAAACAAATTGATAATATTGATAAGGAGCTTGTAGAGCTTTTCGTTAAAAGAATGAATGTGGCAAAGGAAGTTGCCGCATATAAAAAAGAAAACGGTATGAATGTATACGATGCCGAAAGGGAGAGAAAGCTCCTTGAAAAGGTAGAGGAAAAAGCAGGCGAGGAGTTTGGCGATTATACAAGAAGGCTTTATAGCTCTATTCTTGAGCTTAGCCGTAATTATCAGAGCAGGGCGATTGCACCTGCATCAGGTCTTTCCGCTGCTATTAAAGAGGCAATGGAAAACACTCCTCAGCTTTTCCCTGAAAAGGCAATAGTTGCGTGTCAGGGTGTAGAGGGTGCACATTCCTCTGCAGCGTGTCAGAAGATTTTTGAAAAGCCGTCGATTATGTACTGTCAGTCGTTTGAGGCTGTTTTCCAGGCAGTTGAAAGCGGGCTTTGCAGTTATGGTGTAGTGCCGCTTGAAAACAGCAGTGCAGGTAGTGTGACGCAGATTTATAATCTTATGAGTGAGCATAAATTCAGTATTGTCCGCAGTACTAAAATGCAGATTGACCACAATCTTCTTGCAAAGAAAGGAACTAAAATGGAGGATATCAAGGAAATTTTCTCGCATCCGCAGGCAATCAGCCAGTCGGGCGAGTTCCTCTCTTCCTTAGGGCGCGACGTGAAGATTACAGAGTGTGAAAACACTGCGATTGCGGCAAAAATGGTTTCTGAGGCGCAAAGCAATACAGTTGCCGCAATTTCATCTGAGCTGTGCGCATCGCAGTATAATCTTGAAATCATAAAACCGCACATACAAAATTCAAAAAACAACTATACCCGCTTTATCTGTTTTTCGAAAAATCTTGAAATATACCCCGGGGCAGACAGAACAAGTCTCCTTATAAAAACACCGCATCGTGCAGGTGCTCTTTACAATGTAATTGCAAACTTCTATTCGCTCGGCATTAATATAATAAAGCTTGAAAGCCGCCCCATCCCTGAAAGTGATTTTGAATTTATGTTCTATTTTGATATAGATGTGTCAATATATTCAGAAAAGCTGCCGTCCATTATAGACCAGCTTGAATATTCCTTAGGTGCACAGAATGTAAAGTATCTTGGCAGCTACAGAGAAGCGTAATTGGGAATGTAAAAAAAGTCCAGACCGCAAAAAGGCAGTAAAATGCAAAACATACTGTGTCTAAAAACAATACCTGTGTATGGCTTTGTTGAAAAATCTCATTTTATTCGATTTTTCTTTTTATATGCCTTTTTGCTACGAACAAACTTCACCTCTCGCTGTATTCACATACAGCTTCGGGTACCCCAAGCTTCGCTTGGTTCAGTTTGTCCGTTCTGAAGCATTTTTTCCTATTCCCTGATATAAGAAGTTTCGAGGATTGATTTTAATGAAATGTTATCTGATTGCAAAAAAGCTTTCCCATTCGTTTTCAAAGCCTATTCATAATGCGCTTTCCGATTATTCGTATGAATATAAGGAGCTTTTGGAGAATGAGCTTGAAGATTTTTTGAAAGAAAGGGATTTTGACGGTCTTAATGTGACAATTCCATATAAAACTGCCGTGATGAGCTATCTTGACGAGCTTTCACCCGAGGCAGAAAAAATCGGCGCGGTAAACACTATAGTAAATAAGGGTGGAAAGCTTTGCGGTTATAATACTGATTACTACGGCTTTTGCTATATGATAAAGGAAGCAGAGGCAGAAATTTCAGGTAAAGATGTTGCCGTAATAGGAAAAGGCGGTGCGGCAAAAACCATTGTCTGTGTTTGTGAGGATATGGGCGCAAAAAGTATAAGCATTATTACAAGGGAAGATATAAATTCAGGTGATATGAAGCGCTTTTACAATGCGCAAATCGTTGTAAATGCAACCCCCGTGGGAATGTACCCCAATACGGGGGAAAGTGCCATAGATATAACGCACTTTAAAAAGTGTGAGGCAGTGCTTGACGTTATATATAACCCTGCAAAAACAAAGCTCATACTTGATGCTGAAAAAATGGGAATAAAAGCCGTAAACGGTCTTGGTATGCTTGTTGCGCAGGCAAAAAAAGCGTGTGAGCTTTTTACAGATACAAAAGTTCCTGATTTCAAAATTGAAGAAATAAAAAGAAAAATTGAAAAACAAACAAAAAATATTATTCTGATAGGTATGCCGGGATGCGGAAAGTCCAGCGTCGGGAAAGAAATGTCAAATCTTCTTGACAGACCTTTTTATGATAGCGATGAGGAAATTACAAAAAAGGGTGCATCCCCAAAAGAGCTTATAGAAACCTATGGAGAAGCACATTTTCGCAAAATTGAGAGTGAAGTCCTATCGGAGCTTTGCAAAAAAAGCGGGTGCATAATAGCAACGGGCGGCGGAGCAGTTACCGTTATGGAAAACTATGATATTATGCATCAGAACGGCATTGTTTTGTATATTGACAGGGAGCTTGAGCGGCTTGACACAAAAAACAGACCTCTCAGTGCAGGCGGCAAAGACGTATTAAAGGCATTATATGAAAAAAGGGCGCCGCTCTATAAAAAATTTGCCCACACAGAGGTAAAATCACTTGAAACTTACCAGAAAACGGCAAGGCAAGCTATAAAAATACTCGAATAATCGGAGGGAATTATGAAAATACTTGTTATAAACGGACCTAATCTCAATATGCTCGGCATAAGAGAACCCGGGATTTACGGAAAGTCCACATACAGTGATTTGGTTGAAATGATAAAAAACCATGCGGGAGAGCTTGGAGTACAGACAGAGTTTTATCAGTCAAATCACGAGGGAGATATTGTAGATAAAATTCAGGCATCATATAACGACGCAGACGGTATAATAATAAACCCTGCCGCATACACGCATACAAGTATTGCTATCCTTGATGCACTCAAAGCCGTAGGAGTTCCTACAGTCGAAGTGCATATTTCCGATATTTCGCAAAGAGAGGATTTCAGAAAGCTTTCCTATGTATCGCTTATAGCTGAAAAAACCATCTGCGGAAAAGGCTTTGACGGCTATATAGAAGCGCTTGGTTATCTTGCAGAAAAAACGGAAAAAAGCCATGCAGAAAAAAACTGAAAAAAAGTCTTGACTTTTGCGTGACGCTATATTATAATAACATTCGTGTCAAGCAATGGTCTTGAACATGGCGGCGTAGCTCAGTTGGCTAGAGCAAACGGTTCATACCCGTTAGGTCGGTGGTTCGAGCCCACTCGCCGCTACCAATGGCCCGTTGGTCAAGCGGTCAAGACACCGCCCTTTCACGGCGGTAACACGAGTTCAAATCTCGTACGGGTCACCATATTTGGGAGCATAGCTCAGCTGGGAGAGCATCTGCCTTACAAGCAGAGGGTCATAGGTTCGAGCCCTATTGTTCCCACCAGAAAAAAGACATCCATTGGATGTCTTTTTTCAGTTATATTTGCCTACGGCAAGGTATATTGCTATGCAGTTATATTTGGCTTGCGCCAAGTGGTATTGTGCTTCGCACAGTTATTGGCAAATATAATATCACTGAAGCCGTAAGGCTTCAATATCACTTTTGATTTATCAAAAATATCACTTCATCAAAGATGGTATATCACATAAATAAAACCACCCAGATCGGGTGGTTTTATTTTAACATAGGAAATTGCGCGCGAAAAGTGCGCAATAGGCTTGTTTCAAGAAAACGTTTTTTTATTCCAATATTCCGTTTTGTACCGTTCCCACAGTAAAAAATAAATCTCCGTGTTCCTCTGATGCGATTGTTCCTGCGGGAAACTCTATCGTAAGCTTATTTTCTTCATCTAACGAAAAGCTTTCATTTCCCGTAATTTGTGAAAAATTAATTTTTTCAGGAAAATCCATAATTGCAATCTGCCCGTTTATTTTTTCTGAAATAGCGCTTATATAATCATAGCCCTCGTTAAAAAGGTCACTAAGTGCAGGGGATATGCTCCTGCGCATCATAAGAGGTGCACTCTCCTCCTGCGCCATATCGGGAAGAACTGCCTCTTCCTGTGCTACAGACGGCTCATTTGCTTCTTCTGCTGCCTCCAAAGCGGGCACTGCTGTTTTTTCCTTGACAGTATTTTTATTTGGTGCTACCGAAGGAAGAGTGTCATTCTTTTGAATTTCTTCATTTATTTTAGGCTGTGCTTCTTCCTCTTTAATATCTACCTTTTTTTGTATTATGGTATTTTTCACTTCAGGTGTATTATTTTCCGTGCGGTGTGAAATATTACTGTTGTAGTGGGAAAATACTGCAACTGCACATATAAATACAGCCGCACAAGAAGAGCAGGCCTTTACAAATTTTATAACCTTTGCCTTATGCTGCCTCTTTTTCTCCAGAGTAAGCATAAGCGATTTATTAAGATGCTGCGGAACACTGTCAGAGCATAATGCTTCTTTTATTAAGTTGTCAAACTCTCTGTCTGTCATTACAGTTCTCCTTTCGCAAGTTTTTCCTTGATAATTTTACGTGCTGAATGAAGGCGACTTTTCACCGTTCCCTCAGGACAGTTAAGTGTGCGTGCAATATCTCCTATCTGCATATCATATATATAGTGGAGAAGCATACACGTGCGCAGCTTTTCGTCGAGCGAGGAAATTGCTTTTTTCACATCATTTACAAGCTCCGTTTTGACAATATCTTCTTCAAGAGGAGTAGTCTGTGCGGTGTGATAGCTATCATCTAACGTAACGGTAGGTGCAATCGCTTGCCTGCGCACCTCTTTGCGTGCCTTGCTTTTCCAAAGTGAAATTGCAACTGTGCACAAATATGCAGAGGGGTTATTGTTTTCATCTATTGCGGAGATTTTTTCGATTGCCTTAATAAAGGTGTCCTGATACAAATCCTCCGCATCGTATGTATTAGTGCATAACCTGAGGCAAAAGTTATAAAGCTTTTTACCGTGCAGGTCTATAAGGCGGTTAATATCGGATTGTTTCAAAAGTCTAACCCCTTTCATAATGGTATACGTCACAAACCTTAAAAAGGTTCACGAAAAAATTATAACACATATTGAAAAAAAAGAAAAGCAGTGTTATTATAAATACATAATTATTTTGTCATCGGAGAGCCAAACTACGTATGGTTTAAAAAGGGAAATTTCGCATAATACTGCAGAAAATTCTGCAAATATACGTCAGTATTATTCTTGAATTTTCTTTGTCTTATAACAAAATTTCCTCTTTTTAAACTCTCCGACCTTATATTTAGAAAAATTTTATATAATTTCAATGCAGAGGACGAAGATAGGCTGACGCCTTTCGAGGACGATAAGTTGAAAGAATAAAAATTTTTCAAATATAAGGCATATGCAGCTTGGCTCTCCGATGACTAAGAAAAGGAATGTATTTTTTTGAAAAAAGGAATTATTTCAGGCGGGTGGGGACACCTTGTAACTATTACGAGGCACCGCCACACCGTAATACGTCATTGTGCAAAGGCAGGCATACTGTGGCAGGGATTAAGGCATGACTTGTCCAAATATTCGCCCACAGAATTCTGGCAGGGAATGAAAAACTATGCGGGGGACCGCAGTCCCAACGAGGTCGAGCGTGAAGAAAAAGGGTACAGCAGTGCGTGGCTTCACCATAAAGGCAGAAACAGACATCATTTTGAATACTGGACAGATTACAACCCCAAGGAGAGGCGTATTCTTCCCGTAAAAATGCCGATAAACTTTGTTGCAGAAATGTTTTGCGACCGTGTTGCCGCCAGCAAAATTTATCAGGGAGAAAATTATACAGACAGCTACCCTTACGAATATTTTAAGAGGGGTAAGGCAACCAGGGTAATTCATCAGGAAACGTCAGATTTACTTGAAGAATGGCTTCTGATGCTAAAAGAAAGCGGCGAAGAAAAAACTCTCCGCCACATAAAAGAATGTCTTAAAAAAGGAAACTATTAAAGACATATTGCCGCACACAGAAGAAGTATTCCGCCGGGAACACCCATTCCGCCGGCAATCAGCGCCGAAAGGAGATTTATTCCAACCCCTTTAAATCCCATCACAGGCGCAAGCATATTATATAAATAAAGAATGGCAAAGCCGCCGATAATTCTGCAAAGAATATCTGCGGCATTTTTTATGTTCAGAAAAAACAGTATGCATAAAAGCACACCTAATATAATCAGAAGTATGTTCATACAATCACCCCATAATATTATTATGTGGCAAAAGCTTCTTTAATTCTTCATCGGGATAAAACGGGTGTGTTTTTCCGTTATAGATAATACTGTTTTCTGTAAACTGTGCTTTTTCAAGGTCGTAGCGTGCGCTTTCCTTTTCAATAAGACCGTAGCGTGTTACTACAACTAAGGTGTCTTCATATAATATATATGTTGCAATAAATGTTCCCTGCTTTAAAACCTTATTTATATAAATTGCACTTAGCACAATTGCACCTATCTCAAAAAACCACGAAAACGGAAGATATTTTGATATGGCAAATATAACCGCACAAAAAATTGCCGCCTTTAAAAGTGCTTTTATTGTCTGCTTTTCATCTTTTTTTACAATGGCTTTGCCCCTGTATAACTCTTTTTTATCATTCATAGTAAATTCTCCTATAAAACCCAATCTACAATTACTGCCTTGGTCATCTGAAAGTCGAACTGCATATGCCTTATATTTGAAAAATTTTTATTCTTTCAACTTGTCGTCCTTGAAAGGCGTCAGCCTATCTTCGTCCTCCGCATTGAAATTATATAAAATTTTTCTGAATATAAGGTCGGAGAGTTTAAAAAGAGGAAATTTTGATATAAGACAAAGAAAATTCAAAAATAATACTGGCGTATATTTGCAGAATTTTCTGCAGTATTATGCGAAATTTCCCTTTTTAAACCATATGCAGTTCGACTTTCAGATGACTAAGTTTATCTCCCTCGGTTTCTAAAATTGCGAATGAAGGCTTGCCGCCGCGTGGCTGTGATACACTGCCCGGATTAAGAATGAGGAAGCCGTCATCACTTTTTTTAAGACAACTTTGATGCGTGTGCCCGAAAAGCGCCGCCTCACATCCTTTTTGACGTGCCATAGCTTCAAGGCGTTCTGTTCCCGTTCTGACACCTAAGGTATGCCCGTGGCATATGAAAAGCTTGTGCCCGTCAAAGTCTATAACCCTTTCATAATCACCCTGACGCAGAAAATCATTGTTTCCTAAAACTGAGGCAAATCTTACGGGATAGTACATAGCTTCAAGGTAATCTGTGTCACGTGCTATATCACCAAGGTGTATTATTAAATCGAGCTTGCCTGATGCGGCTATTGCCGCCTCGCACGCAGATACGTTATTATGACTGTCAGAAAGTACAATTGCACGCATTTATTATTCCCCTTTCAAAAGTATTTTATAGAAAAGAACACAATTTGTCAAGACGGCATATATTGGAGGTAGAAGGGATGGGATATATATGCAGGATATTATTGAGAAGCTTAAATCTATGGATAAGAAAGAGCTTGACAGTGCCGTTAAAAAGGCAAAGGAATTTGTGGCAACTCCCGAGGGGCAGGCATTTGCACAAAAAATAAAAAACGGCGAGGGGCTTTCCCAGATGGGAATAGGAAAGGCACAGCAGGATAATATAAAGAAAGAACTCAGCCAGAACCCGGGGCTTGCAAAGACCATCTTTGATATTTTAAACGGAAAAGGGTGAGAGAATGGACCTTGAACAGGAAATCTCAAAGGCACTTGCAGATCCCGATATAATGAATAAGGTTTCAGATGTGCTTTCTTCCCTCGGTAACGGCAGCGATGCAAATAAAGAAAGTAACAGTTCTGAACAAAGTCAGGAAAAGGGCATAGCAAATGTTCTCGGAAATCTTGGCGGCATGGTGGCGGATGACAGAACACGTCTTCTGATGGCAATAAAACCTTTCTTGAGTCAGAAGAGGGCGCCGTATATGGACAGTGCCGTTACAATACTTAAGCTTGCGTCAATGGGAAAGATCGGCAAGGACCTTAAGCTGTTTTAAAGGAGGGAAAGGTATGCGTGTAACACAGATGAATGCTTTTCCCGAAAGAGAAAATACAAATAACTATGTATCGTACCCCACTGTGCGCAAAATCAGTAACCCTGTAAATAACACCGCAAAAAAACTAAGCAGGGCTTTTTCAAAATTTGAAACTGATGATTATATTTTAGCGGCAATTATTATTGTTTTAATATTGGAGGGCTGTGACGATTATATACTGCTTGCGGCACTTGGGTATTTATTCGTAATGGGTTTAGATTGGGGATGAGAGCATCATCCCCAAAATTTTTTCAAAAAACGACAAAAAGGTGTTGACAAAGTAGTTGTGAGTGTGGTAATATAACACACGTTGTCGCTTTTGAAAAGCCAACACAAAAAAACTTAAAAAAGTTTAAAAAAAGTGTTGACAAAGCGTGCGAGGCGATGTATAATAAACAAGCTCGCTAAAAAAAGCG
>JAZORN010000031.1:0-9063 GCA_045656645.1 Clostridia bacterium
AATCTTATCAGAACTAAAGAAGGAATTTTCTGCGCGACAGTTGCAACGAGTAACAGGCGTATCAAGAGGGTTAATCGGAAGAATAGAGGAATGTTGATTTCTCAATTAATTATCGAGCCAAAAAATGTACGTCCCCATTTGTCCAAAAATGTACGTCCCCATTTGTCCCTAAAAAGAACTATCACAGAGGAACTTGCTCTTACTTGAAAAGCAAAATTGAAACAACAAAAGAGAAGGCTCAAAATATGGGACTTAGAGCTTGTAGTAGATGCAGACCTCCTGAATAATTTTGATTGACGAACATAGTCACATTATGGTATAATTTGTAATAAGTTATATTGTAAGAGGATGCTCATTATAGCGTTTTGTGTTTTAGGTATAAGTCTTTCAGTTTATCTTGCATATACTTGCGAAGAAATAAAGAATAAAAAGGGAAAAATCGCTTTAGGAATTTTTACCGGTATTTTACTTGTAGCTTCAGTAACAACACTTTTATTTTCAGCAGGAAATGCTGCAAAAGGAGATAATTCTTTAACGAAGGAGATTATTAGCGTATATCTTTTAACTGCACTTGTTCTTATTTGTTTAAGAGAAAAAATAAAAATGCTTCACAAAATCAGAAAATCACAAAATATTATTAAAATTTAGGAAGATATGTGAAAATAGCAAATAGAATTGTTCTTAACTAAACAACCTATCACAGCAATGGCTATAGATATTCGTACTGGTAAATACATTTATTTCTTGTGGGAGCAATGTCCTCAAGCGAGCGAATGTCCGCAAATTCGGGGTTGCCTTTTCGGTATTCATCTAAGCAACACCGATTATTTCAACCATGTAGTCTGCACTGCTTGCCTTAAATGTGACAACACTCTTTAAATAAATTATCGCAAAACAGAGGAGAGTATAAAATGAAATTTAAAACATTCTTATTTGACTTTGACGGAACATTAGTTGACTCAATGCCAACTTTTATTTCTGTAATGCTTAAAATACTTGATGAGAATAAAATATCTTATAGCAATGATATTGTTAAAATAATTACTCCCCTAGGTTATAACGGCACAGCTCAGTATTTTAAAAAGCTTGGACTTAATAAGAGTATAGAGGAGATTGTTTCAAGCATGAATTCATATGCTTTGGAAGAATATAAGTATCACATCGGGGCAAAACAAAATGTAATAAGCGTTTTGAAGAAACTAAAGGAGAATGGTGCTGATCTTAATATTTTAACTGCCAGCCCACATTCAATGCTCGATAGTTGTCTTAAAAGATTAGGGATTTATGATATTTTTACAAATGTTTGGTCATGTGATGACTTTAATAGAACTAAAGCAGACCCGGACATATATCTGATGGCTGCTGAAAGAATTAAAAAACCTGTTGAAGAAATACTTTTTCTTGATGATAATTATAATGCGGACAAAACAGCAAAAAGCTCTGGAATGAAGGTATGTGGGGTATATGATTCTTCGTCGCAGGAGTATATTGACGATATAAAAAGTGTGTCAGATTATTATATATACGACTTTTCAGAGCTACTTGAACTTGAATAAAAAACTTTTTCATCATTACAAGGGCCAAATGTATTATGCCTACAGCGTAATTAAATTATAATGATGATGGTGTTAAAAACAATTTACATGGTTGTATGGGAAATTAATTCCATCAAACCTTGAGTACATTTATAAGTTCAATAAATATATAGGAGGATTATAATGAACGGTAAAATATATGATGAAAATTTTTTAAAAAACGATAAAGTAGCTGAAGAAACAGCAGATTGGTATGAAATGCCTTGTGCTATGTTTGATATTTACGGCATACTTCCTGAAAACAATGGACTTCTTACGCGTAGACTGCCACTTGAAATAGCAAAGGGGGTAAGCGAAGGACTTGCCGGTCAGAGTGGATACGGTGCAGGCGGAAGAATTGTGTTTTCTACAAATTCGTCATTTGTTGCATTGAAAGTTGAATATGCAAAAGGTGCTGTTCCGACAGTGTGTAATCATTGTTTTACATATGGGTTTGATTTATATAAATTTGACAAAAACAAAAAAGATGTATTCGTGGGTGCATGTCGTCCTGTTGCTGATTTTGATTTTCATATAGCGGAATATAAAGTTAATACTGGAAATAATGACAATATGACCTGTTATACATTAAATATGCCGCATTTTTGTGAAATTAAAAAATTATATATAGGTCTTGAAAAAGGAAGTAAGTTGGGCGAGAGAAAAAGGTACCAAAATGATAAGCCTATTGTATTCTATGGATCGTCTATCACACATGGAGGTGCAGCTGGAAGACCGGGTAATACATATGAGAATTTTATTTCGCAAAAGTATAATGTTGATTATATAAATTTAGGATTTGCAGGTAATGCTAAAGGTGAATCAAGAATGGCTGAATATATTTCTAGACTTGAAATGAGTGCGTTTGTTTGTGATTATGACCATAACGCTCCTGATGAGAAACATCTTATGGATACCCACTATCGCTTTTATGAAATAATAAGGAAAGAATATCCCGATATTCCATATGTTATGATTTCAAAGCCCGATTTTTTTGTGAATCCTGCAACAAACGATAAAAGAAGAAATATAATAATCGAAAGTTACAATAAGGCTCTTGCTTTAGGGGACGAAAACATATATTTTATTGATGGAGAAACGTTATTTGAAGGAGAATTTTACGAATCCTGCACTAGCGACGGTTGCCATCCAAATGATCTTGGATTTTATCGAATGGCAAATAAAATCGGAAATGTTATTGCACAGGTATTATCAATAGATTAAAAATACACACATTGTTTTAAAAGCTAAACATATATTAATATTGGAATTTACGAACTAAAAAATAAGGCAGAAATGAAATTGGATTTTTAATGGCTCTTTGTCAACAGTTGGGGTAAAATAAAATGGAATTGGTGCGGTAGCTTAGGCTGCCGCATTAGTTTTTGCCTTTTCGCTCTTGGCCAATTGGGGACGTTTTTGGCCAATTGGGGACGTACATTTTTTGGCTCCTTGCACCTATAAAGTGAATCTTATTTATTTTGGTTTTTCCCCCACTTGATTTATAAAGCTATTTCATATATAATTAGGTTATAAAATTCCAAAACATTAAGCAGGAGGGAATTAAATGGATTTTATAAAACCTAAAGCAGAGTTTGATTTAATAAGTTTTGGTGAGGTAATGCTCCGTCTTTCACCGCCTAATAAAGAGAAAATTTCACAAAGTGAAGTATTTGAGAAAAACTGCGGCGGCTCAGAATTTAATGTTGCATCAGGTGCGGCAAATCTTGGTATACGCAGTGCTATTGTGACAAAGCTGCCTAAAAACAAGATGGGGCATTTTATTGCCCGACGTATCAGATACGGCACTGTTTCTGATGACTATGTTGTATGGGATAACAGTGACAGTAAACGTCTTGGTATTTATTATTATGAAAGCGGTGTGTTCCCACGCAAATCTGCCGTTGTATATGACAGGGCGGCATCTTCTGTATGCTCGCTCAAGCTTTCTGAAATTCCTGATGAAATTTACGCAAAAACACGTATGTTTCATATAAGCTCTATTTCTTTAGCTCTTGGGGAAGAGCTCAGACAGACGGCTATTGAAGTGATTAAAAGAATGAAAAAGAGCGGCGTTGCAATAAGCTTTGATGTTAATTACCGTGCCGCTTTGTGGAGTGAGGAAGAGGCGAGAGAGCTTATAAAAACAATACTCCCTTTGGTTGATATTCTGTTTGTTTCAGAGGAAACCTCCAGAAGAATGATGCAAAAGGAAGGTACACTTGATGAAATTATGAAGAGCTATGCTGATGAATACGGATGCAGAATTGTAGCAACTACACGCAGAGAGGTTGTAAGTCCTACAAAGCATAACTTCGGCTCGAGAATTTATTTTGACGGAAAGTTTTATGAAGAGCCACATTACAAAAATATTGAGGTTATTGACCGTGTAGGAAGTGGAGATGCGTATGTTGCAGGAATGCTCTACGGAATACTTTCAGGCGGAAGTATAGAAGAGTCTATGGCATACGGAAATGCGTTAAGCGCCGTTAAAAATACTGTTTTGGGTGATATGTCAATAAGCTCAATTGATGAAGTAAATTCAATTATTAAATCTCACAGAGAAACGGGCATACAGGATGAAATGGTAAGATAAGTGCAATAAAAATGACTGTAAAACTAAGTTTTACAGTCATTTTTATTGCATTTTGTTTTTATATAACCTTATTTTCCATCCATTTGCCGCGTTTGAATCTTGTCACAAATATAGTGCTTCTGATAACCCAGTCGGAAACCATAGCCATCCAGGTTCCGATAACGCCTAAATCAAAGGCGTACGCAAAGATATATGCCGCGCCAATTCTGAAAAGAAGCATTGAAAGCGATGAAACTATCATAACAAATTTAGTATCACCTGCACCTCTCAGGGCTGACGGGACAGCAAAACTGAGAGGATAAACTACATAAGAGCCGCCTGCGTATATACACATTATATAAAAGGCAAGATTTTTTGCTTCTGCGGACACATCAAAGACGGAAAGAAGGTGCCTTAGTGAAAGTAAGAAAACGCTAACCACGCAGGCAGTAGTCAGATAATCCATTTTCAGAATATGCTTAACATACATTTTCGCCTCATCCGAATTGTCGGCACCCATACACTGGCCTATTACCATCAGCATTACGGCATTATATGCAGTTCCTATACACGTTAAAAACGGGCAGACATTCCTTGAAATCTGGTCTGCCACAATCGCGGTTGTTCCCAGACCTGATATGAGACCTGCAATTGCAAGCGCACCAAGCTGGAACATTGCCTGCTCAGTAGCATTTGGAATAGATATTCTGAGGATTTTTGATGCTATACCCTTGTTGAAATCAAAAGCAAACAGTCCCTTAAGCTTAACGGAATCTTTGCTTGTACTAAGCATAATCAGAAGAATAATGCCCACTATTGCCATTGCCAAAAGAGTTGATAATGCTGCACCAAAAACACCTAATTCAAAGATAAATATAAATAAATACTTAAGCGAAAGATTTATAGCCATCATTATTAAAGCTGCAGAAGAAGGTATTTTGCTTTTCCCCATAGCACGAAACGCAGAGCTGCACGCATAGTAAAGAGCCATAAAAGGATAGCTCAGTGCAGTTACGGAAAAATATGTACTGCTTACTTCGCGCACATCAGCGTCAGCACCGCCAAAGAGAAGATTTATAATCTGCCCCTTGAACAGGAGCATAATGAGCATTATAAACGCACCGATTGCTGTAACGATTCTTATGTTTTCCCTCAAAGATTTTTGCGCCTTTTCCTCATTCTGTGCCCCTATATACTGGCTAAGGATTACGCTGCCGCCTTGTGCAAGGGCGAGAGAAAAAGCCTTCACAAAGGTATCAATTCTGTTTACGAGGGCAACGCCTGCAACAGATACATCGCCGAGAGAAGATACCATCAGAGTATCAACCAATCCAAGAGAGGATACCATAAGCTGTTCAAAAATAACAGGTATCAAGAAGGCTATAATCTGTCGGTTTGAAAACCGTGCGCCCTCGGGCAGCTTTAAGAAATTCATAAAAACATCTCCTGCATTATAATAAACAAATTATAATGCAGAAAAATGTTGAATACAATTGACTTTTAAGGCAAAAAGATGTACAATCCTGCTTTTTGCGGAAATTTCGTCAAAATAACATATTGGGGATAATTATTTTCTTGCCCGATTTTATCTGTGCCTTAAACTCGGTGGGTGTCATTTTCATATGCTTTTTATAAAGTCTGAAAAAATTTGAGTAGTTGCGGAAACCGACTTTATAGCACGTATCTTCAATACCGCCGCCCTCCCTGATTAAGCTGTTGAAAAGCTGAAGCCTTCGAAAAATAACGTATGTCCACAGTGACATTCCGACGTGATTTTTAAAAAGATGTGAAAGGTAGGATTTGTCGATGTTAAACTGCTCTGCAACTGCTTCAATATTTAAGTCTTCTTTAAAATGAAAATTTAAATAGTTGAGAACATCGCTGATTAATGGATTTAACAGATTTTGCGCAGACACAGACGGAGCGGCTTTTGACATTGTTTCATTCAGCTTTGATAAAAGCTCTATGATTTTGCAAAAGGCAAGAAGAGGCGCTTCTGCATCAGTACTGCCCAAAAATTTAAGAATATCTTCCATATATGTATTAAAACCTAATGCACTCACGCTTTCTGCATTAATGCGGTTTCGAGTGCCTTTTTCACGATTGTAAAAGGGGGCAAATAACCTTTCGGCAGCATACGGATAAGAGGCTAAAAGTCCTTCTGTCATACTAAGAGATATTCGCTCGTGATAGGTTTTGTCATCAACGGTAAGCTGAAATAGTTCGGATGGATTAATAAGAATAATGTCCCCATCGTTTATGTTATAGTGTCTGCCCTCTATTTTAATATTTCCCGTACCGTGCTTGAAATAGAACAGCAGGAAATTAGGACTGTAGTGAAGATAAGGCAGTGCGGAGTCTCCTGCGTGCGTACCTTTTATATGAACAAGTCTGTAGCCGGGGTTATCCGTGTATCGTATTCGGTCATATTGTGATTTCATAATCCACCTCAAATAAGAGCAATAAATATTCCTGAAAGAACAATCAGCGTGCACATCATTTTGTAGAGAATATGTTTTTCTTTAAATACCAGCCAGGCTGTCAGCACTGTTACAATAACGGAGGATTGCTTTATAACAGTCATAACGGTAACCTCGCTGAGGGGGCTTTTATTAGCCTCGAACAAAAGCCTGTCCCCTATTATAAGTGAAATACTCATAAGCGGTACCCAGTAATTTGTTTTAAGGGTTTTAATTGAAATTTTTTCTCTCCTGACAAGAAGGATAGCCCCGTATATAACCGTGGTGAAAAGCATAAACCAGAACTGAAGCTGTGATGAAAGCATATATTTCATCAGTACCTTGTCCATTGTTCCCGATACGGCGTTTAAAAAGCAGTTTAAAAGAACTGCGATAAGTACTGGAAGGGTTATTTCCTTTGTTCCCGATGAGGTTTTTTTCAGGTTTGCAAGCATAAGGCCTGCGATAACTAATATAACACCGATTGCCTTTTGCACTGTAAAGCTTTCCCCAAGGACAATTACACCTAAAAGAGTGGAGAAAACCATCCTTGAAAGGTCTGTTATACCGTAAAGACTTACCGACATTTTGTCAATTGCTATAAATGCAAAAATCCAAGCTGTACACACAACGGCAGACTTTAAAAATACATAAAAAATGTAAATCGGCTCAAGGGAGAAAGCATCCTTTGAAAAAGGAATTGTCAGAATAAAGCCGATAAGAGTATAAAAAAACAAAATCTCGCTTGAACTGCTTTTCCTGAGAGCAGCTTTTTTCATTCCCTCACGGGAGCCTTTTAAAAAGCTGTATATAAATATAAAAATAATCCATAAATTTTCCAATGTGTACACCTCGTAATAAGTTCAATTCTCGTTATATTGTACTATCATTCATAGAAAAAAGCAAGAAGGTATTTTCTGAGACTGATGTTTTTCTATTGAAAAAATATCTGAGTAATGATATAATGAGTTCATTAAAATGAACTCAATGAATAGTGAAAAATGAATAATGAAGAATTAAGGAACAAATGCTCCGCATTTGAAATAAAAGAAAATCACTTAGTGATTTTCAACCACAATTATTCATCATTCATTATTAATTATTCATTAAAAATCAGAGGCATCTAAATTGTTCACTGATTCTATAATGATTTCATCAAAGATGAAATCAGCGATATAAATTCTTGCGAATTTTCGATATGTGCTAAAGCACTCGATATGTCTGACGGCTCGATATGTTGCCTCACGGCAACGAGATTTAACGGAGGGGATGCATATGACAAAAATGAAAAAAACGGCTTTTATACTGCTAATGGCGGGAGTCATGGCACTTTCAGGATGCGGTGCAAAGGATGCGGCAAAAAATGAAGTGAATAAAAAGGAGCAAAAGGAAGAAGCCGTACTTGACCCGATTACCCTTGAAATAAAAGAGTTTAAGGATAAATACGTGGACACAGAAGAACGCCCTATTGCAATAATGGTGGATAATGATGATAAAAATGCACGTCCTCACGCAGGACTTGAGGATGCATATCTGATTTATGAAATGATTGTAGAGGGCGGCTCTACAAGGTTTATGGCACTGTATCGGGGCACGGATACGGAAAAAATCGGTCCTATACGCTCTTCAAGGCATTATTATCTTGATTACGTAATGGAAAATGATGCTATATATACGCATTTTGGGTGGAGCCCCAGAGCAATGCAGGATATATCCAAATTCGGTATAAATAAGATTAACGGCGTTCTCGGCGGAGATGAAAATATTTTCTGGAGAGAGAAGAAGTATAAGGGCGACTGGCACAGTGCGTATACAAGTATTAAAAATATAAAGGATATGGCAAGCGAGAAAGGCTATAAAGCAAAGACGGAGCATAAAAACCCTATAGAATATTCAGACAGCTACATAGAATTACCGTCTGAAAATACTGCAAAGAAAGTAAACCTGAAATATTCCTATAAGTATACTACGGCATACAGTTATAACGAGGAAACCCGCCTTTATGAAAAATCAATAGACGGTGAGCCGCACGTTATGCAAAGTGGGGATGTCCTCTCAGTGAAGAATATAATAGTTATGTTTATCGGTGACAGTGCACTGGGCGACGGGTCTGACAGACGAAACATAACTACAACGGGAAGCGGTAAGGGATATTATATTACAAATGGCGCATATGAAGAAATTATATGGGAAAAACCGTCCCGCAGTGAAAACACTGTATATAAAAAGGCGGACGGCACACCGCTTTTAATAAATCCCGGGAAGACAATTATTAATATAATAAGTCCGACTGCTGATACAAAGATTGAATAGAAAAAAGGGGATGTAAAAAAAGTCCAGACCGCAAAAAGGCGATAAAGATACGAAATTCAGGTGGTTTATAGTTTGTAAAACATCTGAATTTGGTTGAAAAATCTTATTTCATTCGATTTTTCTTAGTTTATAAGCCTTTTTG
>JAZORN010000032.1:0-10949 GCA_045656645.1 Clostridia bacterium
CGGATATCGCAATTTTGAACGATTCAGAAAACGCATATTACATATGTTTAGATACAAAAGAGAAAAGGCAAAAACTAATGCGGCAGCTTAAGCTGCCGCACCAATTCCATTTTATTTTACCCCAACTGTTGACAAAGAGCCCTTTTTTTATACGTAATTTATAGGTTTTATATGTAGTCCCCCTGCTTTGGGAATATGCCTGCGGAGAACCCGCCTTTGCGATATACGAAATGCCTGAGTGCGATACTCAATTCTGCGTGCAATTTCTTTACGCTTATAATTTCGGCAGGAAATTCCCGATACAAATATCACTACCGCAACAATAAGATGCACAATCGCTGCAGAATATATATAAGAAAGATTTTCTATGTAATCAATACCTGATAAATATCCCGTGTTAAAAAGCTGCAGAGGAAGTGCCGTTAAATTCACAATCCTTCCAATTTTTCCAAGAGACATACAAATCAGCGTTACTGCCGAAAAAATTACATATCCTGCAAGGCTCAAAATGCAGTAATCAAAGAACTTGTAAAATACTGAGTAATAATAGCTCTGCACACTCAGCAGCATCCACAAAAAAGCGACAAACGCTATGCACATACATACAAACATCCACGGAGTAGAGTATGCAGGCAAGAGATTATCAAGTATCAATGTTTTAACAACAAAAAGCGGAAGAGAGCATATAATGGATGCCGCTGCTATTAAAAAAGCTCTTTTTGTTATTTCGTCTGCTATCATCGGGGCTCGTGAAAGGCCAAAAAGCTCCACCCCCGATAAAAGCATTGAAAAGACAATTGAAAAAATCACACATGAAGCACGAAGCTCATATGTATTACTTTGAAACATTCTGAAAAGCGCAAACAGAACCAGTCCCGTAAACGCACCGAAAACGAGCTTTGAAGCAAAAACAACGCACATATATGGCACTGTCGGCACATCGTTTTTCTGTGTGCGGGACAGAATTTTATATTGTTTCCTTTTTCGTCCTGACGGACTTTTATCATCAGAAAAATATATCCCTATACTGTTAAATGGCTTTTTAAGAAAAAGTGCGTGAGCTACAGATACGGGAAATAAAAGCACCCCGTAAATATACCATCTTGAAAAGCTTCTTCTTTTAACCGCTGCTATTATTGCAGGAATAAATGCCATCAGTAACAGAGAAAGCACCGCATAAGTGATTTTTTCGTTCATCACTTCAACTCCTTAATATGCTCTTCCCCAGTATACCATTGATTTTGCTTTCTTACCGCAGCATACGCAGGTATCTCTGAGAGTTTTCTGTTCAAAAGGCATACAACGTGCCGTTGCACCCGTGTCCTCTTTAATCTTGTTTTCGCACTCTACATCGCCGCACCACATTGCACGTACAAAACCGCCGTTTTTATCAACAGTTTCCTTGAATTCATCATAGGTAAGTGCATCAAATGTATTCTCCTCACGGTGGCGGAGTGCTTTTTCATAAAGGGAATTTTGAATATCGTCAAGAAGAGCTGTAACTGTTTCCTCAATATTATCAAGTGATGCTGTAATCTTCTCACCGTTATCACGTCTTACAAGAACACAGCTATTATTTTCAATATCCCTCGGACCTATTTCAAGTCTTACGGGAACACCCTTCATCTCATACTCTGCAAACTTCCATCCGGGTGTCTTGTCGCTAAGGTCAATATCCGCACGAACTGCCTTTTTAAGTCTTTCACAAAGCTCGCTTGCCTTTTCTGCCACACCCTCCTTATGCATTGCAATAGGAACAATCATAAGCTGCTTGGGTGCAATCTTAGGAGGCAGAACAAGACCGCTGTTATCACCGTGCACCATAATTATAGCACCGATAAGACGTGTCGTTACACCCCATGATGTCTGATATACATACTGAAGTGAGTTATCCTTGTCTGAATACTGAATACCAAAAGCCTTTGCAAAGCCGTCACCGAAATTATGGCTTGTTCCTGACTGAAGTGCCTTTCCATCGTGCATAAGACTTTCAATTGTATATGTTGCAACTGCACCGGCAAACTTTTCCTTGTCGGTTTTTCTGCCTTTTACAACGGGGATTGCAAGATACTGCTCACAGAAGTCAGCGTATGTATTAAGCATACGGATTGTTTCCTCCTGTGCCTCCTCGGCAGTTGCGTGTGCAGTGTGACCCTCCTGCCACAAAAATTCCATACTGCGCAAAAACGGACGTGTTGTTTTTTCCCATCTTACAACACTGCACCACTGGTTATAAAGCTTTGGCAAATCACGGTGTGACTGAATAATATTCTTATAATGCTCACAAAAAAGCGTCTCGCTCGTAGGACGTACACACATACGCTCTGTAAGCTTTTCATTTCCGCCGTGTGTTACCCACGCAACCTCAGGCGCAAAGCCCTCAACGTGGTCCTTTTCCTTTTCAAGAAGGCTTTCGGGAATAAACATCGGCATATATACGTTTTCGTGTCCAAGCTCCTTAAACTTTGTATCAAGCACCTTCTGAATGTTTTCCCAGAGTGCATACGCATAAGGACGGAAAACACAACAGCCCTTGATACTTGTATACTCAATAAGGTCAGCCTTTTTTACAATGTCTGTATACCAACGGGCAAAATCCTCGTCCATTGAGGTGATTTCTTCAACTAACTTTTTTTCCTTACTCATCGTTTTTGTTCCCTTCAGTTATATTTTATAGTCAAGCTTAAAGCCTTCGCCGCAGCCGTATTTTTCATATACATAATCGATATCCTTATCGCCTCTTCCTGAAAGGCAGGCAAGGATAGAGCCACTCTTATTCTCCTTTGCATAACGGATTGCATATGCAACTGCGTGCGCACTCTCAATAGCAGGGATAATACCCTCATACCTTGAAAGCAGGAAGAAAGCCTCCATTGCCTCTTCATCAGATACAGTTTCATAATGCACTCTGCCGCTGTCACGAAGGTGGGCGTGTTCAGGGCCTACACCCGGGTAGTCAAGACCGCTTGCAATAGAATAAACGGGAAGCGGCTCACCGTTTTCATCCTGAAGCACATAGCTTGTATAACCGTGAATGATACCCTTTGTTCCATATGCCATGGTTGCCGCGTGATCACCAACTGCGCTTCCTCTTCCGAGCGGCTCAACTCCATATATTTCAACAGGGTCAGCGAGGAACGGAACAAACATTCCCAGGGAGTTACTTCCGCCGCCAACACAAGCCGTGACCGCATCGGGCATAATTCCCGTCATTTCGAGGAACTGCTCCCTCGCCTCAATACCGATAACAGACTGGAAATCCCTGACCATCTTCGGGAACGGATGCGGACCTGCCGCTGTACCTATGCAGTAAATTGCATCCTTATACTCTTTAAGATAAGCCTCAAACGCTGCATCGCAAGCTTCTTTAAGTGTTTTAAGGCCCTTTGTCACGGGAATAACATTTGCGCCGAGCATCTTCATCCTGATAACATTGGGGTGCTGCTTTTCAATATCAACCTCACCCATATAAACGTCACATTCCATACCGAAGTATGCCGCTGCAGTAGCTATTGCAACACCGTGCTGACCTGCACCTGTTTCTGCAATAATTTTCTTCTTTCCCATATATTTTGCCAGAAGTCCCTCGCCCATACAATGGTTAAGCTTGTGCGCACCTGTATGATTAAGGTCCTCACGCTTAAGATAAATCTGACAGTTGCCAAATATCTTTGAAAGTCTCTCACAATGATATACGGGAGTTGGTCTACCCTGAAATTCCTTGCGTATTCTGCGAAGCTCATTTATAAACTGAGCACTGTGACAGATTGCCTCATAAGCATCATCTGCCTCTTTAAAAGCCTCAATAAGCTCTTTCGCCTGAAAAGAACCGCCGTATTCTCCAAAATACCCTTCTGCATTAGGATATTCTTTAAGGTAATTTTCAAAATCTTTATATTTATTCATAATCTGTTTTCTCCTTAAAAAGCTGAATTATTTTTTTAAATTCGGCTTCGCCATCGCACATCCGGCTTGTTTTTAAAAATAAACATATTCTGCCTCCTAAAAAAGAAGCGTGCCGCTTCACCCATTTCGCGTCCCGACTAAATTCAAATACGACAAATGCCGCTCGCGATAATATTACGCAATCTCCTATGTAATAAAACAAAAGCCCTTAAAATGCATTTGCAAGTCAAGGGCAAAAATACTATCTATGCCTAATTATATCACTGCAAAAATTATATGTCAATCCCTTTTGCTAATTTTGAATTTACAAATTTCTGCAATCTGTCCCTCACCTTCATATCAAGAGGCTTTGTGTCTTTAAGCGGATTTTCAATTTTTAGCTCATCATACTTGAAAAAGCCCATTGTGTGAAACGCAAGGAGTTCATATTTATATATGCATTTTTTATCCTTTATATGCATGATGTATTTTTGAAGTTCTTCCTCGGTATCATTAATATCGGGAATTATGACTGTCCTTATGCGTGTCGGCATTCCGATGGATTCCAGAAAATCGAGCATATTGAGGGTTTTTTCCATTGTATGCCCCGTGTATTTAAGATACCCCTCATCATCGGGAAATTTCAGGTCAAGAAGCACCGTCTGTGAATTTTCTAAAACATGCTTTACAGTGTCTGTCAGCTCTACAGCACCCGAAGTATCAATGGCGTAGTTTATCCCCTTTTCCTTTAAAAGCGGAATTGTTTCCTTTATAAATTCAGCCTGCAAAAGCGGCTCTCCTCCCGTAAAGGTTACTCCGCCGTTATTCTTGAAATAGGGCTTATATTTAGATATTTTTTGAGCCAACTCTTCGGGTGACATTGAATTTTTCGACATATTCCATGTGTCGGGGTTATGACAAAACACACAGCGCATCGGGCAGCCTGAAAGGAAAACTGCATACCTTACCCCTTCTCCGTCCACCGCTGCCATACTTTCAAAAGAATGAATATATCCTTGCATACAAAACACCTTACATCTTTTCGTGGAATGTACGTGATATTACCTCAAGCTGCTTATCCTTTGTCAGCTTGTTGAAGTTTACTGCGTATCCGCTTACACGAATTGTAAGAGAGGGATAAAGAGTGGGGTCATTCATCGCATCGATAAGTTTCTGGCGGTTAAGCACATTAACATTCAGATGATGTGCATCCTGCGCAAAGTATCCGTCAAGTACCGTAGCAAGGTTTTCCACACGGTTTTTCTCGTCTGTGCCAAGTGCCTCGGGCGTAATGGAAAATGTATTTGAAATACCGTCCATACAACATCCGTAGTTGATTTTAGCTACAGAGTTAAGTGATGCCAATGCGCCCTCCTTATCTCTTCCGTGCATGGGGTTTGCACCGGGAGCAAACGCCTCCCCTTTCTTTCTTCCGTCAGGGGTTGCACCCGTCTTCTTACCGTAAACCACATTTGAGGTAATTGTAAGAACTGACAAGGTATGGCGTGCATCACGATACGTCTTTGTTTTACAAAGCTCGCTGTAGAAAAATTCCGTTATCCATTTTGCAATATCATCTGCCCTGTCATCATCATTTCCGTACTTGGGGAACTCTCCCTCAACGACAAAATCAGTAATTAATCCGTTTTCATCCTTTTTGGGGGTAACACGTGCATATTTAATTGCACTCAGGCTATCAGCAAGAACACTCAGTCCGCTGATACCAAACGCCATAAGACGCTCAGGCTCCACATCGTGGAATGACATCATAAGTCTTTCGTAGGCGTACTTATCATGCATATAGTGAATTACATTCATGGTGTTCACGTACAGCTTTGCCATCCATGCCGCATATGTTTTGAAAGCCTCTAAAGCCTCCTCGTAGTCAAGAACTTTTTCATCAAAAACCTTTCCCACGGGGGCAATCTGCTCGCCGTAGATTTCGTCCTTACCTCCGTTTAATGCCATAAGAAGAACCTTTGCAAGGTTACAGCGTGCTCCGAAGAACTGCATCTGTTTACCTGTTTTCATAGCACTTACACAGCAGGCAATTGAATAATCGTCACTAAAATCCTTACGCATAACGTCGTCGTTTTCATACTGTATGGAATCTGTATCGATTGACACCTTTGCACAGAAATCCTTAAATGCCTGAGGAAGCTCCTGTGCCCAAAGAACGGTTATATTTGGCTCTGCGGAGGGGCCGAGGTTATAAAGTGTCTGCAAAAATCTGAAGCAGGTCTTTGTCACCATCGTTCTGCCGTCCTCGCACATTCCTGCAAGAGAACACGTTACCCAGACGGGGTCTCCTGCAAAAAGGTCGTTATATTCGGGAGTGCGCAAATGACGGACAAGACGCATTTTGATTACCAAATCGTCAATAAGCTCCTGTGCACCCTTTTCATCAAGAATGCCCTCTTTAATATCACGCTCAATATAAATATCAATAAATGCGGAAATTCTTCCGATACTGTTAGCCGCACCGTTCTGCTCTTTAACTGCGCCGAGATAACCGAAATACAACCACTGAATTGCCTCACGTGCATTTTCCGCAGGACGGGTAATATCGCATCCGTACTGCTTTGCCATAATTACAAGGTCATTCATAAATTCTAGCTGACGGGAAATATCCTCAAGCAGTCTGATTGTTTCATCAGACATATCCCTCTCGCTGATACGCTCTTTATCAGCCTTACGCTCACGGATAAGATAGTCCATTCCGTAAAGGGCGATACGGCGGTAGTCTCCTATAATTCTTCCGCGTGCATATGCATCGGGAAGCCCCGTAAGTATTCCTGCATGGCGCGCCTTACGCATAGTTTCCGTATAAACACGGAAAACCCCTGTGTTATGTGTGGTACGGTACCTGAACTCATTCTTTATATTCTCTCCGATTTCATAACCATACGCTTTACATGCCTGAACAGCATTTCTGTAGCCGGCAAAGGGATTAACGGCTCTTTTAAGAGGCTCATCCGTCTGCAAGCCTACAATTAAATCGTCCTCTTTGATAACATAGCCGGGCTCATAAGTAAGAAGCGAAGAAACCCTCTCGGTGTCGATATCAAGAACACCGCCCCTTTTGGTTTCCTCTATAATAAGCTCCTCAACACGTTTTTTAACTCTGTCCGTGCGGGGCGTTGAACCCGATAAAAAGGATGCATCCCCTGTATAAGGAGTATAATTTTTCCTTATAAAATCACTGACATCTATTGCAGTATTCCAGTTTCCTTCAATAAATCCTCTCTTGTAATCTGCCATAGCACATACATCCTTTCAAAAAAAATATAAAAGGGCATCCCAAAACGAGATGCCCAGACGGTCGGCAATAACAACTCCTGTTCCCTCATAGTTATCTATGTCTCCGTCAGTAGCAGGAATCATATTTATATTATAGCTTATATTTTGATTTTTGTCAATCAAAATAAACACTTTGATTATTAACAAAACAGAAATCGACACGCCCCCCTTTTCTGTGCGTATCACATTTTTCGCGAAATCCTATACGTCAGAAACGGCTTCCCGTTTTTTTACGGGAAGCCGTTTTCTGCTTTTTAATTATTCGTACTTTGTCCAGTCAGTAACGTCTCTGAGTGCAGTCCATTTTTCATAAATATGATTTTTAACATCATAATCATGACTATTGGTTGCTTCCTGTACGGGAAGATAATACCAAGCGGATGTATCGTTGTTATCGGGCCATACAATCATATCAGTGAGCAAGTCGTCAGCGGTTTCAGGCACACGGTTCAGAACTCTGTTAATCATAGTCATAGCTTCTGCCCTTGTTATAGCCTTATCAGGTTTGAAGGTTCCGTCTTCATAACCTTTTATCCAACCATATGCTGCTGTTTCATGAATTTCAGGCTCTGCCCAGTGGCTGGTAATGTCTGTAAACTTGTCAACTGTGCTATATTGTGATTCATCAAATCTTGCACAGATTGCTGCAAACTCTGCACGGGTAATATTTGCATTGGGTACAAACTCATCTGCTGTTCTGCCCTTAACGATACCGAGCTTCGCCATTGTAGAAATCGCAGTATTGTACCAATCTTCATCATTCACATCGTTAAAGAGATTTTCATTTGTAAGATTTTCTTCTCTTACTTCATTCTTAAGAAGTCTGAAGAATATTGATGTAACTTCCGCACGGGTAATATTTGCATTAGGTCTTACTGTTCCGTCAGGATAACCTACAACATATGCAAAATGATCTTCACCGTTAAGCATTTCAGGAGTTTCGTGACCATTTCCTGCAGCTCCGTTATCCTCAACCCATGCTGCATAAAGAGTATAGTTTCTGTTGATTACTGTGTCTTTATCAAACGGAGTTGTTAACGCACTGTCAACATACCATCCTGTAAATACATAGCCATCACGTACGGGAACAGGAAGCTCGGAAACTTTTCCGCCACGTCTTACACTGATGTTCGGAATTTCATTACCGCCGTTTGTTACAAATTTGATTGTATTATAGGAGCTTCCGCCACCACCGGTAGAAGGTGTATCAGCTATTACGTTATAAGTGGCTTCACCATTATAGTCAACAGTAATATACCAATCATCAGTATCAGACAAAGTGTTATTATCAAACGTAACCTTGGTTACTGCTTCCATTTCAACTGTTATCGGATGTGTTCCTTTCGTTGCATATTTTACAGCATTTTCAAGTTTAAATGTAAGATCTTCTAAATATGTAGCCTTGTTATCGAGAAGCTCCCTTACTGTAAGACTATCCTTGTTTTTAAACTCAATTTCAACGCAATTAGGAGCAGTAGGTGTTCGACCTACATCTTCAAATGTTCCATTATTATAACTTACCAAACTTCCTGCACTTGGGTTTGTGATGATAGCATTGGGATATGTTACCGTGACCACTATTCTTGTTGCTATCTTTCCGTTATTAAATTCTGTACTTGCCGTGCTGTTACCTGCAAGTATAGTATCAATAAAATCACGGCCACCTAAAAAAGTTTCTATGCTGCTCATATCCAAAGTTGTTTGAAAATCAGCACCGATTCCTGATGCCAAATTAGCATCAATCAAATACAAAGGAGACCCATCATACGCATCTGGTGTATCACTTCTTTTTCCCTCAATTGTGATGGTAAGATCTGGGAATGATAAAACCGGTTCGTCTGGATCCACTGGCATTGTCAAGAACCCATTAACTAAATCTTTAAGAGTTGCTGGTGCTGGTGCTGCTGATACTGTTGCAAACATTGAAAATACCATCATCAATGAAAGAACAACACTTATAATTTTTTTCATTTACATTCACTCCTTCTATATTTATACAACCTACAAATATACGTATTTTAATTATACAACTGCGCATCTTAAATGTCAATCATTTTTGTTAATTTTACCCGTCAAATTCGCCCCTCTTTATTTGTATATTTTTCACATTAAAACGTGGTTTTTTGGGAAGATTTTTACTGCAAAAACAGTTGGGGTCTGGTTACTTTGATTTTACAGTTTTTAAGGAGGAAATAAGCATTCTACGAATTGCACCACACTCATTTTGCATTTTCTTATACTTTTCTTCTTCAATACAATCTGTTTCAAACAGCAATTCTAACCAATATTCCGTTTCGTAGCACTCCTTTTGTGCTATTTCAAGTTTTGAAATAAAATCATTTGTACTTTGAGCATATTGCGCTTCGTGAAGATTTGCACCTATTGAGGTTGCTGAACGAAGTAATTGATTTACTAAAACAGCCTCTTTATGACTTCCCTTCATTTCTCTGCAAAGAAAAACCATATTTTTAGCAAACTCTTTCGCTTTGTTTCTTAAAATGCTATCTGCCATCATATCCACCTCTTTGTATATTATACAATAATTGTTTTTATGTTTCAAGTGATATTCTGCACTTCGTGCAGAGTGATATTTTCACATTCGTGAAAGTGGTATTGAAACCTTATGCTTTCAATGGTATTTTACTCGCCTTCAACTGTGCGAAGCACAATAGCACTCGGCGTAAGGCGAATATCACTGCGAAGCAATAAACTTCCCGCAAGGCGAATAAAACCAAGCAAAAAGCGACATGTCCCTTTTCATTGACCTTTGACCAAGCTCTCGTAAATATCACTTGACAGCTTAGGCACCTTTTTTGAAATTTTCGAGGCTTCGGCAATATAATTGCACAAAACATCCATCATAACTTTTATGATATTAAAATCAAGTTCAGCAGCCAGTTTCCCAAGTGGTGATTTAAAACTAATTTTCTCAATATGATTATCACATACATCATCGCTGAGAATATGAATTTTTTCGATTAATCCATTTAGCTCTGACAGCAAATCGGTAAGCTCAATTGATTTTTTGAGAATTTCTTCGGGGGTTGATTTTTGTGAATTCATAATTTTTCTCCTTTTGCTTATATATATAAGCATATTATAGCATTAATTAGTGATATAATCAAGAAAAACTTACACCTATAAGCAAATTTTATAAGGAGATAGCTCTATGGAAAAATTAATTACAAACTTGACTTTTAGTGAAAACTTAAAGCGAATAAGGAAACAAAGTGGTCTTACACAAGAAAAAACAGTCAGAGAACTACAATTACTTGGTTCTACCATCAGCAGAAGTACATATTCCCTCATTGAAATGGGCAGAGGAAATATTTTTATTAGCGATTTAGTCGGTCTTCAACAAATTTTCAATGTAGGCTATCCTGAATTTTTTAAAGGAATATCAGTTCAAAGATAGTTCATTAATGTTTCAAGTGATATTCTGCACTTCGTGCAGAGTGATATTTTCACCTGTGTGAAAGTGGTATTGCAAACTATGTTTACAGTGGTATTTTATTCGCCCTTAACTGTGCGCAGCACAATACCACTCGGCGTAAGGCGAATATCACTGCGAAGCAATATCACTCGCCGTAGGCGAATAAAACTGAACAAAAAAAGAACAAGTCAATCGACTTGCTCTTTTTTTGTTCCGGCGACGACCTACTTTCCCGGGCAGCTTCCCGCCAAGTATCATCAGCACTGCAGAGCTTAACTTCCGTGTTCGGAATGGGAACGGGTGTGACCTCTGCGTCATTGTCACCGAATAT
>JAZORN010000033.1:0-2862 GCA_045656645.1 Clostridia bacterium
TTTTAAGGCGAACAATTTTTTTATTAAGTATCAAACTCAACGTAATACATATTATCTCTATAATGATGTTTTATATTCTAAAGTAAAAATTAAATGTTTGAGTGAATAAAGTATAATGTTTTGGTCTGAATATCAAAAAAGTAAACATCATAGTCCCAGTACTTATGCTCTTCGATTGTTTCATCATTTTCGATATAAAAATAGTCATCAGTATCTATAATGTCTCTTTTGAAATCATATTTTTCCTTATAATCAACAAACTCGATCCAACCCTCAAAATTATCAAAATAGCCATTTAATTCTGCTATATTTTCGTTTGTTACAGGATTAAGGTAATGATTGTTTGTTATTTTTTCTACATCATCCTTAGAGAAATAGTATTTACAATAATTCGTAAAATCTTGAAATCCATCGCTGTAATGACATTCAGACCTTTCGCATTCCGGCAAACTTGCAATAACAGGATTCTCAAAAATATTTGAAAATAATTGAATTATCAAAACCCCGATTAGGAACAGTAAAATTAAAACAACTGGCAAAGTAACTAATAATATCTTTTTCATATGTCTTTCTCCTAATATTTTTGGTTATATGTAATTTCAACATTAACCAAATCCAACATTCCTAATTTTGAATCTATAGTTGCCAAATCATTTGCTAACCACAAAAAGTCTTCTTTTATTGAGCCTTGGTTAACCGGAATTACCAATTCTGTAAAATCAAATTTGTCGGTTACTTTTACCTTTGCATTCCACTTTCCATCTCTTCCTCTTTTTGCATCAATATCAACATACACTTTATGCAATGCAGCGCCTATATCACCATTCCCAAGAGGAATTATATATGATTGAGTTTCGATTGTTGGGTTTGGATTATTTTTAAGCTCCCCTTGTTCCCAAATTATACTTTTTACAAAATTGTTTAACCCTTTATCGTTTTTTAATAGATTTGATGCATAGCTTCCTTCTTTTGCTACATACTTATTACCGCTCCCGCTTGCTGCTAATTTAAGCAAGTCGCTTGACAAGTCATATCCTGCTTTATCAAGCACAACTGCCCCTGTTTTCCAAATAGAATCTACGACACTGTTCAGCGCTTTATAATCAAGACCCTTTTTGATAACAGTTTCATAATATTCAGTAAGAGAGTCAGAAAAGTCAGTAACTTTTGATTTTATCCTGTTTACAACCGAATACCCCTCTTTTCTTGCTTCCTTTACCTTTCTTTCATCAACACCATCCCATAACGACATTTTTGCAAAAGCAGAATATAGCTTTTTCCATTGCTCATCTGTAAATTCAAAATTGCTGCCCGCAAAAAGTCTTTGAGCTTTCATAACTCCGTCTACAAATTTTCTGAAAATATCTGCACCCATTTTTGACAGTTCGCCCGACACGCCCAAAATCTCAGCACATCGCCAGCCGAAAACTGCGTTTGGGTCAGATAGTACCCTATCGCATCTTTGACATCTGTTTTCCAATTCTTTTTTACCTCCATAAATTAAATTTTTCTTGCTTTTAATTTACGGATATGTTAGCCGAAACGAAGTAATTCAAGCTCGCCTGAAAGAGCTGAAAATCGGCTTTTTCTTCGTTGTCGGTCTTGAAATACACAAAAGTATTTCTTCACCCTTCCGCCTTGAAAAATCTCAATTTTGAGCTGTTTCAGGTTCATAGAATTTTTTGCAAACTGTTTTTTGTCAGTTCAAGGCAAAAACGCAGCATATACCGACGTATATGCAAGGCTTTTAACACAGAAATGGCGAAAAACAGAAAGCAAAAAACGTGTTTGAATTATTTCGTTTCGGCTCAAATACAAACAGGGTTAGGATTTGCTTTTGCATATCCGTGATTTAGTACATTAGAAAACTATTGCCGTAGTTTCCTAATGTACTTTTTGTTTTTAGAAACATTTGTTCGCCTCTTGTTGTATTATAGCACATACTAATTCTAAAATCAATACCACTTTTACCATTTTTTTGCATTTACCTTTGCAAAGCCATTTACAGCACTTTTTCCTTTTGTGTCTAACGGTGATAGTTTGGATTGGCGTGGGCTAAATTGCGAGCAGATGTTAGAAAGGATTATCCCGAAAACAAAGTCAGGCGATATTCTGCTTTTCCACAATGATACCGCCCACACCGCCGAAAGCCTTGATAAAATTTTAACCGAGCTTGAGAAAAAGGGATTTAGTTTTTTAAAGGTCAGCGACTTGATTTATAAGGATAATTACACGATTGACCATACGGGAAAACAGATAAAGAACTAAATGCAAACGGTCAGGGATTCTTATTTGAATCTCTGACCGTTTTAAGGCGAACAAAATATTTTCTTTATTCAATGTTATACTATTTCAAATGTAATAGCCGGGTTTTCTGTATGAACATCATCAAACACTTCAATAATTCTGTTCATATACTCTTTGAGTTCACCCGGAAGTTCAGTAATCCCTTTTACAATTATTTTTGTATCTTCAAAGCTGTAATATCTTAAACAATCCCAGAGAGCTGATAAATTTTCACCATAATAATCAGGAAAATCAAGTTGCTGTTTTAAAACCTTATGTATTTCCCCTAAATATCTGCATCCCGAAAAATCCACTTCAATAATTTCTTGCACCGCTATTCCCTCCTATACAACCTCACAAAAAGTTTGGTAATGATTATATGTTACAAATATGAGTCCATCATTTGAAAATAAAAGTCGTGATTTATTACGATATCCCGAAATATAATTTATATCTGCCTCGTACCATACTCTACCATAGGAATCCGGCAATCTCCCATCTTTATTTGAATATACCCCACCAAAAAGCATACAATCAGGAGCTACTTTATCCAAATTTCCAATTTTGGGATTCCAT
>JAZORN010000034.1:0-2064 GCA_045656645.1 Clostridia bacterium
AAATGCTTTGGTATGGAGCTTGCAAGAAATACCACATGGCAATCATCAATGCCTATGGCAAAGGTAGATATGCAGTATATGTCCAAAGAAGAAAAAATCAAATTCTTTGAAGCACTTCCGTTTGGAACAATTCTTTATTTCAGCGGTCACGAAATGATGTATCTTGGCAGTCAAAACGGAAAGTATTATGTGATTAGCGCTGTTGGAACAATTATGAGGCCAGAAAATCCATCGGTTCGTCAGCGTATCCGTTCCACAATTGTAAATACACTTGATGTAAAAAGAGCTAACGGCAATACTTGGTTTGATGAGTTGACTGTGGCACTTGTTCCATATTTCAGTGTCAATGAAAACTCTTTGCCAGAGTATGAATGGTATCATGATGGTGTAGCATATTGCCTTAAAAATAAAATCATGCAGGGCGATGAAAACAAGTTTTTCAATCCAACCCAAAACACAACTTGGGCAGAGCTTTTGCAGATTTTGTACAACATGGAAGAAACAAAACCGGAATATGAATTTGAAGAAGATGCTGCGTGGTATGCTGCAGCATTTAAATGGGCAGAAGAGAACAAGCTGATTTATGAAAATGACAAAGACTTTGAACCTGAATCAGCGATAAGTCGTCAGCAGCTTTCATCTGTTTTGTATCTGTATGCACAGTTTAAGGGATATGATGTAAGCAGGGGAGAAGAAACAAATATACTTTCCTATGATGATGCTTTTGATATATCTGAATATGCTATCCCTGCTATGCAGTATGTTGTGGGAGAAGGAATTATAAACGGAAAAAAAATTAGCACAATAAATCCTGAAGATAATGCAACAAGAGCAGAAATTGCCGTAATTCTTCACAGATTTATTGAAAAAACGAAAGAAATCTGATAGAATATACATACGAAAGAGGGATTAACTATGAATCAAAAATGGAGTGAAAAAACTGCATTTCAAAAAGCTGTGGACATTATTGCCGGAATTGCATTTTTAGTATATTTAATATTTCAGGCGTTGGAAAGAGCCGGCAAAGTGGAATCAGCAGATTTAATTACATGTATAGCCATAAGCGTTGTATGTATATGCGAGGCATTTTCCTATTGGAACACAAAACGCATATTCTCTTATGTTGCTATTGCAGGTGCGATTTGTTTAATAGGTGTTGTATTGTTATTGAGTGTATTGTAAGCGGATAGAGACTCTTATTTGCGGAGAATGATTGTTATGAAATCTAATAAAGAAAACTTGAAAAATAGAATATTTATAGGTATATGTATATCATTGTTTGCCGTTGTTCTTTGTTTCTTTGTGTATACAGGAAGAAATTATGGAAGTCAGGCAATGAATGCTATGTATCTTTCCGCAGAATTTCAGGGTGAGTACAAAGTTGCTGACAGCGACTGGCAACCTTATGTCAAAGGACAGCACATTCCTGCAAATAAAGGCGATGTTACCTTAAAAGGACATTTTCGGTTATTTGTTCCGACCACAGGAGAAATAGTCGGAAATGCACAGGAGGGCACAGTCCTTGCGTTTTATTTTAACCATATTGGCGGTGAAGTTTCAGAAGGCGGAGAAGAATTCCGCCCCTTTGATGCGGAGTTCGATCTTATCGGTGAGGACCTGTGCGGTAAAATGTATATCGGATATGTATGCAAAGGTGCAGATGAAATTACAATCAAACTGAAAAATCCCCATAAATTCGGAAACGCAGGAGCTGTTGATGACTTCCTCAACAACTTAAGCACCTATGGTGGAACAGATTTTGAGAGAGATACGTTAAACAGAGGCAGTGCACATAGAATCTTGGGTATTGCGCTTGTTTTATTTGCATTTATGATTTTGGGTACGGCGATATTTTCTATGCTCATTCATATCAAAGGAAGCTCGAATCTGTGGCTTGTCGGTTTTGGTGTTTTCTGTGCCGGGATATATTTTTTATTTAAAGCACACGGAGTTATGTTCTTTAGCGAAATAATTAAATTTAATACCCGTATGTTGATAGGCTCTATGATGCTTTACATTCTTGCAATAACTGCTGTTATTGCCGGGTGGCTCGGAGGTAAGTCT
>JAZORN010000035.1:0-2558 GCA_045656645.1 Clostridia bacterium
AAAAGTGGTAATATTTAAGGGAAAGAAAGGTTATTAAGGGCATTACAGATTAAAATAAAATCAGAAAGGTTATGATGTTATGAACAGACCGCACATAATCTGTCATATGGTGACATCAATAGACGGAAAGGTTACGGGAGAATTTTTGTCCCGACAGGAATGTGAAAAGGCTACGGATATTTATTATGAGTTAAATCGTGAGTATAACAAAAACGGTGCAAGTGGATTTGTTTGCGGTCGTGTGACGATGGAAAGTAGTTTCACAGGTGGTTGGTATCCTGATTTGACGAGGTACGAGCCTATTGATAATAAAAATGATTTTATCCCTGATAATTTGTCGGGATTCTATGCAGTAAGCTTTGATCCCAAAGGCAAGCTCGGTTGGAAAAACAGTATGATTATCGACGAAGATCCCGGATACGGCGATGCACAGATAATTGAGGTTTTGACCGAACAGACAGACAGTCGTTATCTTGCCTATCTGCAGAGTATGTATATTCCGTATATCTTTGCAGGCGAAAAAGAAATTGATGTTAAAATCGCTCTTGAAAAGCTTAAAGCCCTTATGGGTATAAACTCTATTCTTTTAGAGGGCGGAAGTATTGTAAACGGTTATTTTCAGCGTTCGAATGTGATTGATGAACTTAGTCTTGTTGTTGCGCCGATTGTTGCAGATGCTGAGGACAAACCGTTATTTATGGATAGCATATTATCCGAATTTAAATTAAAAGAAATCAAGCAATGCGATGATGTTGTTTGGATGAATTATATACGAAAATAAGGTGTTATATTAAATGAATGACAAAAAAGAATTTTTAGCGACAGAGCCTATCGGTAAGCTTTTGTTCAGACTGTCTATTCCGACGGTTGTGGCACAGCTTATCAATATGCTTTACAATATAGTTGACCGCATATACATAGGTCATATGCCTGGTGATGGCAGTTTAGCACTCACAGGTGTTGGTGTTTGTATGCCGATAATTATGCTTGTTTCGGCGTTTGCAGCGTTGGTAAGTTCGGGCGGTGCACCGAGGGCGTCTATCTTTATGGGTGAAAAGGATAATGAATCTGCTGAAAAAACGCTTGGCAACTGCTTTAGTCTGCAGATTGTTGTATCAGTCATCCTGACTGCAATTTTGCTTATATGGAACAAGGACTTGCTTCTTGCCTTTGGTGCAAGCGAAAACACAATCGGTTATGCCACCGATTATATGAGCATATATGCCCTTGGAACTTTGTTTGTGCAGATGACCCTGGGCATGAATACATTTATCACGGCACAGGGCTTTACCACTGTATCGATGGTTTCAGTCATTATCGGTGCGGTATGTAATATTGTGCTTGACCCAATATTTATTTTTGGATTCCAAATGGGTGTAAAAGGTGCGGCACTTGCGACTATCATTTCGCAGATGCTTTCCTGCGTATGGATTATCTCTTTCCTTTGCGGTAAGAAGACACAGCTTAAAATAAAAAAAGAAAATCTGAAACTCAGAGCAGACATAATTCTGCCTTGTATCGCACTTGGAACGGCGGCGTTTGTTATGCAGTCAAGCGAAAGTGTAATTTCAGTTTGCTTTAATTCTTCGCTCCTAAAATACGGCGGAGATATTGCAGTCGGTGCTATGACCATTATGACAAGTGTGATGCAGTTTGCAATGCTACCTCTGCAGGGAATTGCACAAGGTGCTCAGCCTATTACAAGCTACAATTTTGGTGCCAAAAATGCGGGCAGAGTTAAGAAAACCTTCCGTCTGCTTTTAATCACTTGTTTAACATATTCCATCGCACTCTGGGCGGCGGTTATGATAGCACCACAGATGTTTGTTAAGATATTTACATCAGATACGTCCCTTGCACAGTTTGCGGCACCAATGCTTAGAATTTATCTTGGCGGACTTGGACTCTTTGGCATACAGATCGCCTGTCAGATGACCTTTACATCACTTGGCAAAGCGGCAAACTCTATTGTGGTTGCAGTTGTGCGTAAATTCGTATTGCTACTTCCGCTGATTTATATTATGCCAAGCATTTTGGCAGACAAGACACAAGCGGTCTATATGGCAGAACCCGTTGCGGATATTATTGCGGTTACATTTACAGCAATACTGTTTACATTCCAGTTTAAGAAGGCATTAAAAGAAATAACGGAGGTGTAGAAATGAAGGTAGTTATTGTTGGAGGAGTTGCAGGCGGTGCTACGGCTGCGGCAAGAATCAGAAGACTTGATGAAAATTCGGAGATAATCATATTTGAGCGAAGCGGATATGTTTCATATGCAAATTGCGGACTCCCTTACTATATCGGAGGAGAAATCTCTGACAAAGAAGATTTGTTTTTACAGACTCCCGAAGGATTTTGGTCGAGATTTAAAATTGATGTAAGAACCCTCCATGAGGTAACTAAAATAAATCGCAAAAGAAAAACTGTTACGGTTTTGGATAAAATGAGCGGAAAAGTGTTTGAAGAAAGCTACGACAAACTCATTTTATCTCCCGGTGCAAAGCCTGTTATGCCTGATTTTTGCATTGGTGATTGCAGTAACATTTTCACACTGC